>DASTBN010000080.1:0-9643 GCA_035712045.1 Pseudonocardiaceae bacterium | reverse complement strand
ACCCAGCGCAGCGAACCAGAAATCCGCCACGGCCTGCACTGGTCAATCTTCCGGCGCTGGCACCAAACCCAAGCCCGCCGAGCACACGCCCGGCGACACCTCCGCCTCCAGACCCTAATGATCTAGCGCTGTAGTACTAGGTGACGCGGCGAGAGAAACGGCGCTGTCCCGGCGGTGATCCTCCAGAGGGATCCGGGAACTTTCTGGTGTTTTGTCCTGACATTTATCCGTGACAGGTCACCAACCCGGAAGGCTCGCCGCCCATGATTCTCAGACCGTCTCACCGCCTGGGGCCGACGATCACTTCTGCGGTTCTGGCCGTCATGCTGGCGCTCGGCCCGCCGCTGGCGGCCCACGCCGCGCCGGCCGGCCCCGCCGTCGGCGCGGGCGCAGGGGGGCTGGTGACCCGGCACAACGAGCTGCTCGGCACCGATCCACCGGACGGCGCCCGGCTGGCCACCGGCCCGGCACGAGTCGTCCTCACCTTCGACTTACCCGCGCAGCGCGGGTTGAGCACCGTCATCGTGACCGGCCCGGACAGTCACCAGTGGCAAGCCGACCGGGCCACGGAGGCGGGCGCCACGGTGGTCGCGCCGCTCCGCCCATTGGGCCCAGCGGGTGACTACACCGTCGCCTGGCGGATCGTCTCCGCCGACGGCCATCCCGTACGCGGCACGTTCCAGTTCACCCTGACCATCCCGGGTCCCGGCAAACCCGCCGTCCCGCGCCCCGATGCCGCCGGCACCCCGCCCGCTGCCCAATCTCATGGCACGCTGAGCTGGCTATGGCTGGCCGGCGCTGGCGTGCTGCTGGTAGTCGGGATGGTGCTGGCGGTGCGCGCCAGGAGGACCCGGCGGCCGTGAGAGGCGACCTCGCCGCGCCTGTCACGCGGTTCGCTTGCCGGGTGGCTATCGCTGCGGTGCGCGTCGCAGCTGGTGCTCAGCCAGGCCTGTGACGTCGGCCTCATCCAGCGACGTGACGACGAGATCGGCGTTCGCGGCGGCCAGGAGCTCCGCGTCGTCCGCCCGGGCGACCCCTAACGCCGCCATGCCACCGGCTTTGGCCGCCTGCACACCACTGGTGGCGTCCTCCACCACGAAGCAGCCTGCCGGGGCGACGCCGAGCTCGGCGGCTCCGGTCAGGAAGATCTCGGGGTGCGGTTTGCCCTGAGCGAAGTCACGTCCGGAGATGTCGACGTCGAAGAACTCCAGCAGGGTCAGGCCGGGCCGCAGGAAGTCGTAATGCAGGCCGTGCTCTGCGGCGAAGGTGTCGAGCCGGATCTGGCGGAGGAAGAGCCCGGCGTTCTTCGATGACGACGCCACCGCCATCGGGATTCCCAGCTCACGCACGGCCAGCACGAAACGCAGCGCGTCGGGGTAGGCCTTGAACTCACCGGCCTCGATCAGCTTGACGACCTTGGCCTGCTTGGTCGCGGCGTAGGCCTCCGCCCGCTGGGCGGCACCGGGAACCCCGAAGTACTCCAGGGCCGCCAGCGCCCCGCTCATCCGGGGCTTGCCCGAGATCACCCGCTGGTAGACCTGCGACGTGAAGCGCTCGTCAGACCACGAGCTCTGGCCAGCGATATCGGCCCAGTCGGTGTTCATCAGCTCACGCAGCGACTCCCGCCACGCCCGTTCGTGCGGGGAGTCGACCAGCACCCCGTCAACATCGAAGATCGCTCCCGCAAAGCCCGCTGCCCGCACGATAGTTCCTTTCCCAGGTGTGGCCTTCAGTGGTGCCTAGCGCAGCGGCGCGACCCACGTCTCACCCGCGGTGAGCTGACGGACCTCCTCGCCAATGCCGATCCGCACAGGCCGGCTGAAGCCCTCGGCCAGCGTGTGCACCGTCAGTGCCTCGCCGCGGATGCTGACCCGGATCGACGTGCCCTGGAACTGCATCGGGAACCTGAGCCCATCGAGCCGGTCAGTGAGCGTCGGGGCGAAGTGCAGCACCCCATCGCGCACGCTGGCACCAAGGTAGCCGCGTTGCAGGAGATCCAGTGAACCGGACATGACACCCATGTGGATGCCCTCCTTGGTGGTGCCGCCCTGCACGTCACCGACGTCGCTTTCGAGCGCGACGAGGAAGCGTTCCCATGAGCTCTCCGGGTCCAGGCCGCTGAGCACAGCGGCGTAGGTGACCAGGCTCAGGGTCGAGCCGTGGGAGGTCCGCTGGTCGTAGTAGTCGATGGTGCGCCGCGGCAGGTCAGGGTCGTAGCGGTAGCCGAGCCGCTCGAACAGCTCGCGCAGCTCGTCGTCGGAGAACAGGAAGAACAGCATCACCGCGTCAGCCTGTTTCGCCAGCTGGTACCGGTTGGGGTCATCACCGGCGGCTTTGAGGATGCGATCCAGGCGCCCGATGTTGGGGTGCTCGGCACGGTAGCGATCCCAGTCGAGCTCCTCCAGGTCGGCGTAGCCTTCGAACTGGCTGATGATGCCCTCAGCGTGAAACGGGATGAACATCTTGCGGCTTAGCTCATCCCAGGTGCGCAGCTCGTCGTCGGTCACGCCGAGGCGGGCCCGCAGCGCGGCGCGGCGGCTTCTCGGCATCAGGTCGAGCAGCCGCGGGACCGTGTCGGCGATCCAGGCCACCATCAGGTTGGTGTAGGCGTTGTTGCGCAGCCCGGCTTCCGCAGCGCCCGGGTAGCGCTCATGGAACTCATCGGGCCCCATCACCCCGTGGATCTCGTACCGGTCCCGCGCGGGGTTGTAGTGCGTGATCGAGGCCCAGAAGCGGGCGATCTCGAGCATGAGCTCGGCGCCGTAGTCCCGCAGGAACGCGACGTCGCCGGTGGCCTGGTAGTACTGCCAGACGTTGTAGAAGATCGCCGCGTTGACATGGCGCTGGTGGTGGCTGTGGTCGGGGTCCCAGTGCCCGGAGAGCGGGTTGAGGTGGACGACCTGCGTCTCCTCGGAGCCGTCGCTGCCGCTCTGCCACGGGAACATCGCGCCCCGGTACCCGGCCTCCGCCGCCGCGGCCCGCGCTTCGGCGAGGCGCCGGTAGCGGTACATCAGCAGTCCTCGGGTGATCTCGGGTAGCCGGAAGTTGAGGTAGGGGTAGACGTAGAGCTCGTCCCAGAACACGTGCCCGCGGTAGGCCTCGCCGTTGAGGCCCCGCGCGGGAACACCCGCGTCGTGCCGGGCGGTGTGCCGGGAGCACACCTGCAGCACGTGCGAGATGTGGAAGCGCAGCAGCAGCTGCGCGCGGGGCTCGCGGGGCAGCTGGATGTCACAGATGTCCCACAGCTCGGTCCACGCCGAGGAGTGCTCGCTCAGCGCGGCGGCGAAGTCCGGGTAGCGCGCGACGTTCTTCCCGGCGGCGGCCAGCGTTTCGGTGATCGCGTTGTCGTGCGAGGTGAACAGCGAGACCATCTTCTCGACGCGCACCGGGCTGGCCCGCTCGACGGGGAAGGCGAGGACCTGCTGGATGTAGTCCTCCATCTGGTGGAGGCTGCGGGTCACCTCCATCGGCCGCTCCCCCGTGTGCGCGCTGAAGACCCGGGTGCGGGCGGCTTGAGCGATGTAGATGTTGGACTGCCGGGTCTGCACCTTCAGGGCGATGATTTCCGGCCCGAAGGTGCGCGGTGATACCGGGTTGAGGTGGCGCCCCTCCAGGTCGCGGTAGCGGGCCACCATGTGGTTGCTCACCCGGCCATCCAGGCCGGAGATCACTTCCACCCGGCCTGACCAGTTGATGGGGGTCACCGTCCACTCGATACCAGCCAGGTGGCTGTTCGCCATGCTGACGAACCGGCGGCTGCGCAGGGCTGTCTCCCGGCCGGCGCGGTCCCGGAACTGGATCTCGCGCTCCACCACGGCGCTGCGGATGTCGTAGGAATGGCGGTAGGAGAGCACGTCGACGGTGCCGAGCCGGATCGCCTCCTCACCCTCGATGCTGAGCTTCAGCAGCAGCCAGTTAGGGAGATTGACCAGGTCTTCGTTCAGGACCGGGCGGCCGTGGAGAATCGTTGTCTCCCGGCTGAAGCACCCGTGGGCGTAGGTGCCGGGATAGTGAACGGTGCTGGCGTCCTCCCACTCGGCCGCTCCCCTGGTCGCGAAGTAACCGTTGCCGGTTGAGGTCAGGGCCTCACGCAGGCCTTCCCGCACGGGGTCGAAACCGTCGTAGGAGAGTGTGAAGTCGGACACGCTCTGCCATCATTTCCAACGTGGTGGCACACCGCAACCGAGCGTATACGCTGGTGATGGATGCCGTCACGCGAAAAAGGCCTGGTAGAGCAGGTACACGTTCAGCGCGATGATCGTCGCGGCGATGACGGCAGCCGCGGCGGTGGTGATGGGACGGTTGACGAAGGGCCCCATGACGTCCGCGCGGCGGGTCAGCAGCACCATCGGCACCAGGGCGAACGGGATGCCGAAAGACAGCACGATCTGCGACACCACCAGGCTGCTGGTGGCGGGCAAGCCCAGCCCGAGCACGATGAGCGCGGGGAGCATGGTCAGTCCCCGGCGGGCGAACAGCGGGATGCGGCGGCGGATGAAGCCCTGCATGACCACCTGACCGGCGTAGGTGCCCACACTTGAGGACGACAGCCCCGACGCCAGCAGCGCGACCGCGAAGGCCAGCGCGGCACCGCCACCGGCCAGCTTCTCCAGGCCCGTGTGTGCGGCCTCGATCGAATCGATCCCCGAGTCGCCGGTGCGGTGGAACAGCGATGCCGCGATGAACAGCATCGCCATGTTCGTCAGGCCGGCGATGCCGAGCCCGATCAGCACGTCGAGCCGCTGGAAGCGCAGCACCTCCCGGCGCTCGGCGTCATCGCGGCAGCACACCCGGGACTTGGTCAGCGCCGAGTGCAGATACACCACGTGCGGCATCACCGTGGCGCCGATGATCCCGGCGGCCAGCAGCACGCTGTCCTGGCCGGCGAAGCCGGGTATCAGGCCGGACGCGATGCGCGGCGGGTCGGCACCGACCATCATCAGGTCGTAGGCGAAGCCCAGGAACACGATGCCGAGCAACCCGGTGATCGCCAGCTCGAAGCGCCGGTAGCCGCGCTGCTCCAGGGACAGGATCGCGAAGGCGACGACGGCGGTCAGCAGCCCGGCCGGGAACAGCGGCACGCCGAAGAGCAGGTTCAGCCCGACCGCGGCCCCGACGAACTCGGCCAGGTCGGTGGCCATCGCCACCAGCTCGGCCTGCACCCACAGCCCCGCGGAGACCGGCCGGGGCAGGTGCTCACGGCACAGCTCGGGCAGGTCAGCACCGGTCGCCACGCCGGTTTTCGCGGACAGGTACTGCACCAGCATGGCCATCAGGTTGGCCACCACGATCACCCACACCAGCGCGTACCCGTACCGGGCGCCGGCGGAGAAGTTCGTGGCGAAATTGCCCGGGTCGATGTAGGCGACGGCGGCGACGAAGGCGGGGCCGAGCAGCGCCACCATCCCGCGCAGCCGCCCGCGGGATCGCAGCTCGCGCAGCGCGCTCCGAGCCGGTACCCCCGCGAGGGCGCCTTCGCGGCCGACCTGCTCCAGGCTCACCCGATCGACGGGCCGAGCCCGAGCGACTGCGGGGTGCTGGAGTCCGGCGAGGGCTGGCGCAGGCCCTCATCGAGCTCGCCGTATTCGGTCATCAGCGCCCGGCTGCCACCCCAGGGCGTGGGTTCCTCGGCGACCAGCGTGTTCGTCGTCAGCAGCATCCCGGCCACCGACGCCCCGTTCCGCAGCGCCGAGCGGACGACCCGCAACGGGTCGATGATGCCCATCGCGATCATGTCCCCGTAACGTCCCGCCAGGGCGTCGAAGCCCTCGTCGACATCTTGGGTCCTCATCCGCTCGACCACGGCCTGACCTGGGTACCCGGCGTTGGCGGCGATCAGGAAGGCCGGTTCGGCCAGCGCCCGGCGGACGATCTCCACGCCGGTGGCGTAATCACCATCGGCGTCCAGCCCATCCAAGGCCGGCTCGGCGTGCAGCAGCGCCGCGCCGCCCCCGGCCACGATCCCCTCGGTCATCGCGGCGCGGGTGGCGGAGAGCGCGTCCTCGACGCGGTGCTGGGTCTCTTTCAGCTCCGCCGGAGTCGGCGCGCCCACCCGGATCACGGCGACCTGTCCGGTCAGCGCCCCGATCCGCTCGGCCAGCACGTCCTCATCGACGCCGAAGGACGCCCGGCCGAGCTCGGCGCGCAGCTGGGTGACCCGGAACTCCACGTCCTCGGCCGGCCCCGCACCCCCGACGATGGTGGTGCTGTTCTCGGTGACCCGCACCTGGGCGGCGCGGCCGAGGTGGTCGAGGGTCATCGTTTCCAGGGTGAAACCGGAGTGCTTGCTGTACACCGCGCCACCGGTGATCGCGGCCAGGTCCTCCAGCTTGTGCAACCGGCGGTCACCGAAACCGGGAGCCCGCACCGCGACGCACTGGAAGATCCGGTTGACGTGGTTGTGCACCAGCATGCTCAGCGCGGTGCCCTCGACGGTCTCGGCGATGATGACCAGCGGCCGGGGCGCGCGCATGATCTTGTCGAGGACCGGCATCAGCTGCCGCACTGTGCTGATCTTCTCGCTGCACAGCAGGATGTAGGGGTCCTCGACGATCGCTTCCAGGCTGGCCGGGTTGGTCACCAGGTAGGGCGAGAGGTACCCGTTGTCGAAGGTGAAGCCCTCGACGAACGCCACGCTCATCCCGTGTGCCGCAGACTCCTCCACGGTGACCGTGCCGCCGTCCCCGACGGTGTGCAGCGCCTTGGCGATGGCCGCGCCGACCGCGTCGTCGTCGTTGGCGGAGATCGCCGCGACCCGGGCGTAGTCTCCCTCGCTGGATACCGGGTGGGCGACCTTCTCCAGGTGCTCCACCAGGGCCGCGACGGCCAGATCGATACCGCGTTTGATCAGCACCGGGTTGCCGCCCTCGCTGATCGCCTTCATGCCCTCGCGGACGATCGCCCGGGCGAGCACGGTGGCGGTGGTGGTGCCGTCCCCGACGATGTCGTTGGTCTTGATCGCCGCTTCCTTGACCAGCTGGGCGCCCATGTTCTCGAACGGGTCGGACAGGTGAATCTCCCGCGCGATGGTCACCCCGTCGTTGGTGATCACCGGCGAGCCGGTGATCTTCTCCAGGATGACGTTGCGCCCCTTCGGCCCAAGCGTGGAGGACACCGCGTCGGCGAGCTTGTCCACTCCGGCGCGCAGCAGCTCACGGGCTTGCGCGTCGAAGCGCAGTTGCTTAGCCATGGGATCTCCTCACGAGCGCTCAGGGAACGAGAATCGCCCGGCCGCGGACACGGCCGGCGTCGAGATCGGCGATCGCCTCGAGGGCGTCCGCCAAGGGATAGGCCCTGGTGTGCAGGATGACCTTGCCGGCCTGGGCGAGCACCATGAGCTCGGCGAGATCGTTGTAGGTGCCGACGATGTTGCCGATGATGTTGCGCTCGGTGGAGATGATGTCCAGAGTCGGGATGCTCACCGTGCCGCCGTAGCCGATGACGAAGTACGAGCCGACCTCCCCGGTCATCTGGAACCCATCGTGCTCGGCGCCCTGCTCGGCGACGAAGTCCAGCACCACCTGCGCGCCAGCGCCGCCGGTGAGGTCGTTCACCTCGGCGATCTGCCCGCCATCGGCGAGGACGGTGTGGTCGGCGCCAAGCTGCTCGGCGAGTTTCAGCGCGGCCGGGTTGCGGTCCACCACGATGATCCTGGCTGCGGTCAGCGCGGCCAGGCACTGAATGCCGATATGACCGAGCCCGCCCGCGCCGATGAGCACTGCGGTGGTTCCCGGGTAGAGCAGCGGGATAGCCTTGCGCACGGCGTGGTAGGCGGTGATGCCGGCGTCGGCCAGCGCCGCGACGTCCTCGGGCCGGGTCCTCGGGTCGAGCTTGACGCAGGAGCGCGCCGAGGTGAGCAGGTACTCGGCCATCCCGCCGTCATGGCTCAGTCCCGGGAAGCCGCTCTGGGCGCAGTGCATGTCTTCACCGGCCCGGCAGGCCCGGCACAACCCGCAGGTGATCTTAGGATGCAGGATCACCGGGTCGCCGACGGCGACGTTAGTGACCGCTGGGCCGACCTCATGCACCCAGCCGGCGTTTTCGTGCCCGATGGTGTAGGGCAGCGCGGGCGCCATCGCCCGCTCCCACTGGCCCTCGATGATGTGCAGGTCGGTGCGGCACAGCCCGGCGCCGCCGATTCTCACGATGACATCGAGCGGCCCGGTGATCACCGGTTTCGGCACGTCCTCGACGACGGGTGGGCGGTGGTACTCGTGCAGCCGGACGGCTTTCATCGGCCCTTCTCCTCTGTGTCCATGTCGCCCAGGCGTGGCGTGGGATACCGCTGCCGGAGCAGTCCCCGGCAGACGCTGGCGTTGGCGTCCACGCTGACCCGGGTGGTCCGGGCCCGGCGCAGGTACAGCGGCAGCGCGTGCGCCGCGATCGCGGTGCCGGTGAGCGGGTCGATCAGCAACGGGTCATGATCCCCGGCGGGCAGGCCGAGCTCGGCGCGGCGGGATCGCAGCCGTTCCCGGTCATCCGAGGCCGGGACCTCGCCGAGGGTGAGCGCGGCCAGCTCATCGGCGCTGGCGCCGGAGGCCAGCAGCGGGCGGCACACCCGGTCGGTGCCGGCCATCACCGCCTTGCGCAGGAAATCTGCCCGCAGCTCATCCAGCTCGGCGACAGCCTGCCCGCTGAAGGACTGGACGAACCCGGCCCGCGCGGCGATCCCCTCGTTGATCTCGGCTGAGGCGAAGTGGTCCTCCAGGATCACCCGCACCCGGCGCACGCCGGGGACCGCGGCGACCGCGTCGAAGGCGTCGGCCACCATGAGGAAGGCGAAGTTGGGCGCGCAGAAGTAGGTCGGCAGCCGCAGCCGTACCACCGCCTCCCCCGCCGGCGACACCGCACAGCCGGCGACGAACCCGAGGGCGGTGATGGCCTCGTCCAGCTCCGGGTCACGAACCTGGTGCAGGGCCGACCAGGCCGCGGCGGCGAGGTTCGCGGCCTGGTCGGTGCTGGTGACGGTCATAACGACGCTGGCGCGGCGAGCGGGGCCGCCCCGTCTGGCCCGGCTGGTAACGGGAGGTCCAGCTCGGAGGGCACTGTGATGTCGTAGAGCCGGGCCGCGTTGAGCCCGAGGATCTTCTTCTTCGCCTGCGTGCTGAGCCGCTCGTAGTCGGAGAGCTCAGCGTCGGCGGGCATGTTCCAGCTGACGAAACCCTCGACCTGCCAGCGCGGCTCCCAGATCGCGTAGTCCGCGCCGAAGATCAGCTTGTCCTCGCCGAGCCAGAACATCAGCTCACCCATGACCTTGGCGAAGAACCTCGGCCGGGCGTGCATGAGCGCGCCGATGACCACCGCCAGGCCCGCGTAGACATTCGGCTCCTGGGTGGCCATGAAGCAGAAGTCCTCGATGCGGGGCAGCCCGACGTGCTCGACGATGAAGTTCAGCCCGGGGAAGTTCGTCGCCGCGTAGTCGATGTCGGAGACGTCGAAGGCGTCCTTGTCCAGTGGCCAGATCGTCGGGCCCTTGTGCACGTGGATGTTCGTGACTCCCAGCTCCTGGCATTTCTCCAGGTAGCGGGCCGCTTCGGGGCTCTTGAGGCTCCAGCCGCGGGAGTCCCCGCGCCATTCGGCGGTGTAGAGCTTCACGCCCTTGCAGCCATACCGCGCGACGTTATCCGCGAGCACTCTGAGGCCC
>DASTBN010000079.1:0-2083 GCA_035712045.1 Pseudonocardiaceae bacterium | reverse complement strand
CCCAACAAGGCAACAGTGCCCTTTTCCAGCGGGGTGGCCATCAATCTGGCCCTCCTCCGTCTCACGGTCAGCTCGTCACCCTGATTCCAGCTCGGACTTGAGGCGGCGCAACGTCACCTGCATACCCTCACGGTTGACTTCCGGTCGCATGGTCGCCGACTTGCCGGTGAAGATACGCCCTAGCACAGTGGCCCCGCGATTACGTTTATCCGCCCAGTACTCGGTGACCTCGGTGCCACCCTCGGTAGGCAAAAATCGGTACCCCCAGCGAGCCACGGGCATCCCGAATGTGGTCACATCAAACGCAAACTCCGCACCCGGTTCCGCGACCCGCACCTGGCAGCTGCTGAACCAGACGAACGGTCCGCTCTTGTTCCACCCGATGAACCGAGCTGGCATGCCGTTTTGCCTGCGCCAGATCCATACTGCGAAACATTCGGGGCTCCAGCGGGCCATCCGGCGCACATTCGCCACCGCAGCAAAAACCTCCGTCGCAGGTGCGGCCACCACAATGCGCTCTTCCACTTCCGTCGCCATGCCTAGACCTCCTAGGTGTCCGGGACTGAAACTGCGCACTGCGCAGCCGCTGGTTAGCAGTCCTCACCGTGCAAGGTTACTCTCGAGTGCTGCCCACAAACCTTTCAGAATGGCTCTGCTCTCGCGGCTGTATCAAAGGACCTTCTGCGCCTGGCCGGTGCCACCAACATCGCCCAAGCCCTCCGACATCACGCATGGAATCCACTCAGACCCGTAGAACTACTCCTAACCAGCTGAGATGGGACTTTGCTGGGCCCCTGGGGTGGTTGTGCTGTCTCAATTTCCGCGCGCGGCGGTGAGGCTGGCAGCTAGGCGCAGAGTTTCGGGGTGGTCGTGGCCAAGCACTCGGCGCTGGCGAGCGAGGGTATCCTCACCGAGCTGGTGAGCCGCCTCATGGTCCCCTGACTCCCGCAGCGTGGCGGCGAGTTGATGGGCCGAGCGCAGGGTAAAGGCGTGGTCGTGGCCGAGAACCCGACGGTAGCGGGTGAGGGTGTCCTCGCCGAGCTGGCGAGCCGCCTCATAATGCCCCAACGAGCGTAGGGCGAAGACGACGGCGTAGGTGGAGCGCAGGGTATCAGGGTGGTCCTCGACCTTGTGGGTGCCGAGTTGGTCATCCACGTCATGCGACCTGGGTATATTCGTGGATCAGGCCGCCGAGCCGATTGTGACGTCGGACGCGAAGGTCGGGCTGGGAGGAGGGCGGTGGGAGTGATCTGACCCGAATCCGCGAGTAACGCGTTGAGTTGATCTTCACCGGTTTTGTGGATCTTTGGGTGGGGTGTTTTCGGAGTGGGGGCGTGGTGAGGGCCCGAGTGTCGCCTCGGGTGGCGGGTTCCGGGTGGTGGCCGGGGCCGGGGGTGGCCTGGTTAGGGGTCAGGATGGGCAGGGCAGGGCGCGCAGAAGGGCGAGGACTGCGGCGAGGAGCTGGTGGCCGGGGGGTAAGCGCGGGATGAGTTGGCCGGCGTGGTGGATGAGCCGTCCGGGGATGCACAGCAGGCGCTGCCGCAGGGTGGCGATCATGGCTTTGCCGTCGCGGACGCCCAAGCCGGCCAGCGGCTGGTGGGTGCTGGGATAGGGCGCGGTGCCGGTGTTCCCGGGGCCGGGCTCGCTGTCCCCGTCCTCGGTGGCAGGGCTGGTGGGTGGCAGGGCTGGTGGCGGTGAGCTGGCAGAGCCAGCCGGCGATGCTGGTGGCCAGCAGCGCGCCCTGCATCCAGGCGGTGTTGACCTCGATGTACCCGCTAGGGAGGTGGCGCAGCGCGGCGCCGTGCTTGCTGTCGCGGAAGATGTTCCCGGGTCTCGGTGCGGTGCCGGTACCAGTGCTCCACTGCGGCCGCCCGGGCTGGGGTGGAGACGTCGTGGCTGGTCAAGATGAACGAGTAGCCATACACCGCATCAGCCTCGGCCAGCTCTTTCAGGGGCAGGGCGCGCGGGGTACGGCGGCGCCGGGCCCGGGGGTCAGTGGAGATCTGGGAGACATCCAGGCGGACCCGGCGGATGAGCAACCGGGTGCTGGCAGGCCACCAGGCCGGGCGGTAGCCGGCGAGGG
>DASTBN010000078.1:0-4136 GCA_035712045.1 Pseudonocardiaceae bacterium | reverse complement strand
ACGCTGCTAGTCCACCAGCCCGAGGGTCGGGGGCCGGTGGTGGAGGCGATCTGGGCTGAGGACCTCACCGAGCCGGATCTAAACGCCGTGCTGGTCACCTCCAACGACGATGGCGGGAAGGCCACCGGTGGGTACTTGCCCGGAGTACTAGGCAATCAGGTCTGGCTTGCCCACGCTTTGACCGAGGCACTGTCGGTGCTAGGCCAACGGCTGGTCGGCCCGCTGGCGGCCCGGCTGGCCGAGCTGGGCGCCACCGGTGTAGCACTGGTGCCTTGCGGGCGCCTAGGGCTGCTGCCGCTACACGCGATGAGCTACCGTCGAGGCGCAACCCAATGTTGTTTGCTGGATGAGTTCGATGTCTCCTACGCCCCCTCAGCCCGGGTGCTGGCGACCGCCCGCAACGCGGTGCGTGCCAAGAACGATCGCTGCCCGGTGGTGGCGGGGGTGGGTAACCCACTGCCCCACCCGAATCCATTGCCGTTTATGCAAGACGAGCTTGAGAAGGTGGTCGCTTGCTTCAGCCAGGCTCGCCCTCTTTATGGGCCGGAGGCCACGAAACAGGCCCTGCTGAAGGCCGCTGTTGGTGCGACCCATGTGCACCTGTCCTGCCATGGTCTTTATGACCCGGATCAGCCGCTGTCGTCACAGCTGCAATTGGCTGGCGAACAGCCGCTGTCGTTGGGTGAGATCTTGACGGAGCGGCCCTTTGCCGATGCCCGGTTGGTGGTGGCCTCGGCCTGCCAGACCGCGATCACCGACTTCATCCGTCTGCCGGATGAGGTGATCGGTTTACCTGCTGGATTTTTGGCTGCGGGCACGCCGGGAGTGGTGGGCACGCTGTGGCCGGTCAACGACCGGTCCACGGCCCTGCTGATGGCCCAGTTCTACCGCTACCACCTCCACGGCGACCCCACGACAGGCCAGGGACCCATGGCCCCGGTACGAGCGTTGCGCCACGCTCAGCGCTGGCTGGCCAACACGCGACCCTTCACCCATCCCTATCATTGGGCGCCATTCATCTTCGTGGGAGCCTGACTCGTGTAGCCAACCACGCTGGTCGAGACATTGGTGACGTGTTAGGAGGACCTCCTCTGCGTGGTGGGTGCCTCCTGGGGTCCCGCTGTTCCCCCACGGCGTGGATCTGCTGTCACGCTGCGTCAGACCAGCGATCCTGATCGGCAAGCCGGGCTGACATCGCTGTTCAAAGACCATTCACCAGTGGACTATCCATCCCCGGCAGGCCAGCTGCGCCGGGGCGCTTGGAGGCCTCCCAGCGCCGCTCGCCTGCCAGGGGTGAGGAGTTCCCCGTCCATCCCGGACTGGTCGGCCGCTAGACGGGGCCTGCCCGACTGACCGGTGGCGAGGGCCCGTGAGGATCGGCTGCGGAAGGGCTGGCCCGGACGTACACCAGCAGCATGATCAGACTGCACGAGGCGCGGTGGGCTGAGAAGTTCCTTCTTCAGTCCTCGAGCCTTTGTTCGTTCGTGCGCCGCCGCCGGGCCGGCCGCCCGCAGCGGAGCGAGGACCGGACCGGCCCGGCGATCAGCGGCGGCGGCCGGAGGCCGCGCTTGACCCGAGTAAGGAAACTTCTCACGGGCCGCGTTCAGACGGTCACGATCAGCCACCCAGGTTGCCAAGGCCCGGGAGCGCGGCCGCGAGCGGTTTGACCTCGATTTCGGCCGCCGGGTCCGGGACAGCGCCCTCCGGAGGCATGGAGCATGCTGATTTCGCCGGGCCAGCCGAGACTAGCGAGTGACCATCGCAGTGGACTAGTTGGCGGACCTTCCGGGTGGGTGTGCCAGACCAGTTTGATCAGTTCATGTCAGTAGCCCCGTTGAGCAGGTCGAATGAGCTGGTTGCTGTGGGGTCGGCGCAGGCGGTCCTGAGGCGAGCATGGTGAGCGGGACCGGCCCCTTGGCGGTGGTCGAGCCCGCCAGCGTTGATCAGTGCCCGCATTGCGGGGCGACCGGCGGTGTGCAGCGGATTGCCGGGACCTCGCCGAGGGTGCGGGCCTGGGGTTGCGCGGGGTGCGGCACGAGATGGGCGGTCACGCTCGTTCACACCCAGCTGTGTGGGAATCGCCTGGCTGCGGCGGTGGACCTCGCGGCGGCACGGTCCGTGCTGCGGGATGTGATCACCCTGGCTGATCAGGCACCCGGGCTCACCGATGAGCAACTGCGGCACCGGTTGGCCGGGCTGGCCGAGGTCGCGGCGCGGGGGTCCCGGTGAGCGATAGCCCTGATGTGCGGGCCGCGATGTGGCTGCTGGATGCGGCGAAGGCGCAGGGGTTCCGATTCGAGCGGATCGCGCCCGGCCCGGACGGGCCGCTGCGGGGTGTCCGCGAGACTGCCCGGTTCGCGGATGTGCTGTACATCGGGGGTATGTGGGCACCCGGCTCGTGCACGGCCGTCCGCCGTCGCCGCAGCGGCCTCATCCTGCCCGGCGGGCCGCCGGTGATCGACCAGATAACCGGGAACGCGATCACCGTGCTGAACACCGTGGTGAGCAGCTGGCCACCCACCTAGTAGACCCCGGCCGGCCGCTGGTCTGAGCGCCGATCTCCTGGCGGCTGGCCGGTTCCACGATCCGCACACGATGGCATTCCATCCCCGGGGAGGAGGTCACCGAATGGGCCGGGGCGGTGGTTTCACCCGCAGTACAGCACCCACAGGGTGGGTCTTCTGTGACCGTCGCCGGGCTGATGGGTTCACCATCCGATGGAAACGAGGCGACCGAGTGGCGTACGTGCTGAGTGGCCAGCGGGTGGGCGATCACGGCATGAACGAGGTGCTGGACACCATCCCGGTCCCGCCCAGCGGTTGGACAGATCTCGCGGAGATCCGCCAACTCGGCCACCGATGGGTCACCGGTCATCGCGGCTGATGGCTTTGTGGGTTGGTGGCTGGGGTAGCCGTGCGCGTAGTTCGTTGATTAGTTCCTCGTAGTGGGTTCGCTGGTCGGCGAGTCGTTGGGCGGCGTGGTCTTTCTCGGTCTGCGTGACGGCCTTGGTTGCGCTCAGTTCTGAGCACATACCGGCGAGTTCGGCGCGTACGTCGGCGGTTTGGGTCTGCCAGTGCTCCAGCTGTGTGCGAGCTGTGCTGAGCTCGGTGGAGAGTTGCCCGGCCTGGGCATCGGCCCGGATCGCGTCCCGTTCCGCGGACTCGGCTCGTTGGCGCTGCTGCTGGGCTGCGGCCCGCTCGGCTTCTAGTCGCTTGGTCAGTTCAGCGCGTGCGGTGGCCAGCTCGGCGGCGTCGCGCTGGAGGACGGCTACCTGCTCGCGAAGCTGATCAGCCCGCGCTCGGGAAGTCTGTAACTCCTCCCGCAGGGCAGCGACGGCGGTGGCCAGCTCGTCGCGCTCACCGATCGCCTGGGTCCGGGCCAGCTGCGCGGTCTCGGCCTCGGCTAGCGCGTCCTCGGCGGCGGCCTCCGCCATGGCGGCTCGCTCCCCGGCGGCCTCGGCGCTGCGCCGGGCCTCGCGGGCCTGCCCGATCGCCTGATCACGCTCCGCTTCCGCACGGTCAACCTCACTGCGGGCAGCCCGGTGGGCGGCGGAGACCTCGGCGGCCACCGCGTCCGCGTCCGCTGCGGTGCGCACCGCCTGACTGATCTGTCCGGCGAGCACGGTCATCCGCTGCTCGTGATCGATCACTTGTGCGGAAACCTCCGCCAGCAGCAACTCCAGCGTCATCCGCGCCGCTGTGACCGGCCGGGCCTCGGCGGAGATCTTGTCCTGCTCCTCAAGCTCGGCCGTGTCCTGAGCACCGCTCGGTGATGGTAGCGTGATCTGGCCTTTGGCCAGCCGATACGCGGTCAGTCGCGTGTGCTTCACACCGGCTACGGTCTGGCCGCAGTATTTCGGCGGCGCGCCCCGGCCCGAATAAGGCATTCGCTGGGTACAGCCGGGGATCTCGCAGCTCACCCACCGTTCGTTGGCCGCTGGGTCGGCGGTGCTCTCATTAACCATGTTCTTATAGTATCGTCAACGTTTCGTATTGTCAATATTTCGTTGCATTTTGTTTCGTATTACGCTATGGAAGCTACAGAGCGGGTATCCCGTCGCGTCGGCGGCTTGCCTTGAAGCGGGCCAGGGGCAGGGGTCCAGGTGGAGCACCGCACGCGCTGAACGACCTGGACCC
>DASTBN010000077.1:0-3270 GCA_035712045.1 Pseudonocardiaceae bacterium | reverse complement strand
TGGCGCATGTGCTGGTGGCCGCGCGTTTCATTCGTGAGTTACCGTCACTGACCGTGAAGACTCGCGTCCGCGAGTCATGCCACTCACATCACCAGCTCAACACCGCCGCCCTCCCCGTTGTCGCCGATCCATTGCCTGTCGATCTCCCGCTGCCTTCTGAGCTTTCCGTGACGGACGTCCCGGCACCCGTTCCCCGTCGCCGGTAGTCATGCCAGTCGGCCCAGGCGAGGCCTACAACCATGACACCGCCGATCACAGTCATGACGATCATCGCGCACCCCCAGCTCAACTGCTGTGGTGCAGGGAGACGTTCAGGTGGCGCAGAGGCGAATGTGGAAGGACGAGTGGGGTCTTACGACATGGGTCACTGCCACGGGCTGGCCGACATCGTCGGCTACTTCGTAGTCCGCGCCCGCCCCGGCGCCGCCACCGATAGCGGCGCCGCCGAAGCCCGCACCGACCTGGCATTCCTGGAAGGCGCCGGGCAGTACCTGGAGGCCCGCGAGCGGGTGCGCGACCTAAATGCCCGGTGCGGGGCGTACCCCTGCGCCGGAGATGAGTTCTGGGTGGACGTCGTGTACACCGACGGCTGCCGCATGCCCTGGTAGCCCCCTGCACCCCCCGAGGGGGGCTACCAGGCTCGGCCGGGATCACCTCGGACCGCTGCGGCCCGGCTGATGGTAATGACGGTAGCCCGGCCATTTGGTCGCCTCGACGCCAGCTGACGACACATCGTTGCGCGAACTCGGGCAATAGTCTGGAGGGCGTGCTTCGCATACTGGACGCACGTACGGGCACACACGTAGAGCTCAGACCGGCACGTCGGGATCTGTTGCGTGTCTGCGCACACGTGCCGCCGTCCGCCTCGGCAGCCGACATCGCCGCGCTGCGGGTGCTGCTCGTCGCCGACCTGCTGGCCCGGACGGGCGAATTGGGCGGTCTGCAGGTACTCACCGCGCTGCAGTTCAGCGAGCCCGGGGCCAACCAGGCAGGTCTTGAAAGTGACGCCGGCGCGCTCGGCATCCACCCGGCCGCCACGCGCACCAGCTCAAATGACGCCCACTCGCAGCTCGGGGGTCCGGTCGATGTCCACCTGGTCAGCCAGTCCGCCAACTTGGATCCTGGCCAGAACGAGCCATCCGTCTGCATCGCTGCCGCACACCTACACGGTGCGGAGAGCCGTCCTGGCCCACCTGCCGGAGGCCTGCTGGCCGGGCGGAGTCACGACCCGCTCTCAGTACGGCTGGCGCTGATGTCAATCCCCAGCGACCTGCCGGCTGACCTGACTGAAGACGGGCTGACCAGAGAACGCGACGCGCTCGCGGACTGGCGGCGACAAGTCGCCGGATGGGCGGAATCACCCTCGCGGCCGATTCCCGCGACCATCACGGAGGCTGCCGGGGCGGCATTCGTCGATCTTGACACCGTGGCTGTGCTGGCGCTGTTGCGCGGCGTGTCCCTCGATGCCAGCGTGCCGGCGGGTGCCAAGTTCGAGACCTTCGTCTACGCCGACCGGATCCTGGGTCTCGACTTGGCGCGCGGCGTCGGTCAGCCGGTGGGCGAGGCTCACACTCAGCCCGGTGTTGCCTCTAATCCGAAAATCGGAGAGTTAGCGGTCGTGCGGTAGCTCCGGCGGAGCACAGCGGAGCCGGGCTGGGGTGAAGCTGCTGGTCAGGCGGCGGGTTCGAGGGTGACTTTGTAGCCGAGGGTTTCGAGCTGGTGGATGTAGGTGCGCTTGCGGCGCTCGGGGTCGATGCGGGTGGCGTAGAAGTCGCTGCCCAGGTCGGTGTAGTGCGCGTCTGGGTCAGACAGCAGATGCCAGACGATCACGAGGATGGAGCGTCCGACGGCGACGATGGCTTTCTGCTTCCCGCGGCGGCGGGCTATCCGCCGGTAGCGCTCACCCAGGAAGGTGTCGGTGCGGGCCGCTCCGGTGACGGCCTCGCCGAGGACGCGGGCCAGGTAGGGGTTGCCGTGCCCGGTCGATCCGCTGCCTTTCTTCTTCCCGGCGGACTCCTTCACCCCGGGCGAGAACTTCGCCCAGGACGCCAGGTGCCCGGCGGTGGGGAACCGGGTCATATCGGTGCCGATCTCAGCGATGATGATCGCGGCGGCCACCGGGCCGATGCCGGGGATCTCATCCAGCCGGTCCGCCGCCGCGGCGAAAGGGACAATCATCTGCTCGATCCAGGTGTCCAGCTCGGCGATGTCGGCGTCGATGGCGTCGACGCGGGCGAGCATCTTGGCCAGCAGGAACGCGTGGTGGCCGGTGAAGTGCCCAGTGAATGCCTCCTGCAGTGCCGGGATCCGGGCCCGCATCCGGGTCCGGGCCAGCTGCGCCAGCGCCGCTGGGCTGCGCTCCCCGGCGATCAAGGCGGCCATCATCGCCCGCCCGGAGACCCCGAAGATGTCCGAAGCCACCACCGACAGCTTGATGCCCGCGTCCTCCAGCAGCTTCTCGACCCGGTTCTTCTCCGCGCCCCGCGCGCCCACCAGGTCGATCCGGTACCGGGTCACGTCCCGGAGCCGGCGGATCTGCAGTGGCGGCACAAAGCTGGGCCGGATCATCTGCCGCTCAGCGACCTTGCACAGCCAGACCGCGTCGAGCTTGTCCGTTTTAGGCCGGCCGGGCAGATGCCTGACGTCCCTGGCGTTGACCAGCCAGGTCTCGAACCCGGCGGCTTCCAGGACATAGAACGCCGGTTTCCAGTAGTCCGACGTTGCCTCCATCACCACCCGGGTCACTCCCAGGGCCACCAGCCGGTCGGCCAGGCGCAGCAGCGAACCGGTCATGGTGGAGTACGTCTGCACCTCCTGCAGCCGCCGGCCTGGCCGGCCCTCCTGCGGCACCCGCACGCAGCACACCACCTCGGCCTTGCCGATATCCAGCGCTGCGACTCGCGCGATGATCTCCTCACGGTCCGCTGTTTCCTCTAGCACCCGGCACCTCCTCGCTATCCGGGGAAGACAGCAGGCGGCTGCCCGCAGGAACCGCACAGGGGAACGGCGGAATCTAATCCACGTGCTCAAGGCAACACTGAAGGGCCCCGGAGCGCGGCTCCCGGCACCCGGCTAGACGACGGCCTCCAGCGACCATAGGGGACCCGGCGTCAGCGGGCAGCCACCCCCGATTTTCACCCCAGAACGGGCGTCCCACCAGGGACAACATTGGCTAGATGACCTATGCGAAGGTCAGTGGTCGTAGGCGGTGAGGGAACGGTGGACGGGGGCGGCGGTGTGGTCGTTGTGCCAGATTGCCGTGGTCAGGGC
>DASTBN010000076.1:0-3185 GCA_035712045.1 Pseudonocardiaceae bacterium | reverse complement strand
CAGGACCAGCCCGGTGACCAGCCCGGTGACCAGCGCGGCAACACGCCCGGCCTCTGATCGCATCACCCTGCCCGCCCTCATCGATCCCATGACGGGTGACCCTACGCCCGCCCGCCGCCGCGCACCGTCACCGGACTACTTTTGCCAGCCGATGTTCTCGGGGGGCGTGGTGAAGAAGCGCCCGCTACCGTAGTTGGCGAGGCCATGCTTCACTGCGGTGATCGCTGGCAGGGTCAGCGTCGGCATGACGCCGTAGGTCTTGAGGGCCTGGGTCTCGATCTCGGCGCCCTTGGCGAATTGCTCCTGCGCGGTGGGCAGCGTGTTCACCGACTTGACCTGCGCGTCGAACGCCGGCTCATTGGTCCCGGACAGGTTGAGCTGGCTATCCGAACAGTAAATCTGGCAGATGTAGGCCATGCCGAACGGGTCGGTGGCGCCGAAGCCCGAATAGAACATGTCGAACTTGCGCCCGCTGAAGACGCTGGAAAGATCGGCGCTGGGCACCTGCCGGATGTCCAGTTTGACACCAATGGTCTTCAGCATCGCCACCACGGCGCCAGCGATCGCCTTGCCGACCGGGTCATCACCGGTGTTGACATAGCTGAATTCCAGCGGCTGGCCGCCCTTGCTGCGCATTCCATCCGGCCCTGCCACCCAGCCAGCTGCCTCCAGATCCTGCTTCGCCTTGTTCACATCGAAGGTGACCGCCTTGGAGAAGTTATCCTGGTAGCCGTCCTGGTAGGAGAACAGGGTCAGAGACCCGGGCGGGGTCTCGGTGAAGTTCAAGCCTTGCAAGGTGATGTCGACGATCTGTTTGCGGTCGATGGCCTCGAAGATCGCTTTGCGCACCCGCGGATCAGCCAGGATCGGTGATTTGCTGTTGAGGGTGAACAGGTCGGTCTGCAGGGAGATGCCCTTGCGGATGTCGATCCCGCTCATGCCCTGCACCTGGGCCAGCCGGTCCTTGCTGCCGACACTAGCGGCGTCGAGCTGACCGTTCTTGAAGGCGTTGATGCTGGCCACGGCCTCCATGGCCTGGAAAGTGCGGGTGTCGAGCTTGCCCTTCTTGCCCCACCACTTCGGGTTGCGGGTGAACACGACGGTGCCGTTGCTCTTGTCGAACTTCGCCACGGTGTAGGGTCCCGCGCCCCATTCTGGGTGCGGGTTATCGACGTAGCTCTTGTTGAAGATCTGCGGGTCGAGGACCCTGGGGTTGACGAGGTTGTTGAACAGTGCCGGCCACCACACGTTGACCCCGTTGAAGGTGACGATTGCCTGCCGGTCGTCGACGCCCCTGGTTACCGAGGCGATGCGATTATAGCCGTCGCTGGAGAGGACGATGTAGGCCTTGTCCTGTGCGTTATCGGCTTTCCAGGTGGCTTCGAGTGCCGTCCAGTCGATGGGCGAGCCGTCGTTGTAGGTGGCCTTCGGGTTGATCGTATACGTGATACGGGTGTTGCCATTGACCGAATCAGCCTTGACGTCGGTCAGATAGTCTGGGTTGAACAGTGGTTTGCCGTCCGCCGAAAAAGTGATCAGAACCGGGTTGTACCAGGTCGCTAAGATCTGGGAATATCCGGTCGCGTCGCCCTGGAAGGGGTTCCACTGGGTGGAGATCTCGGGGAGGGACGTGGTGAGGGTGCCGCCGTCCCTGAGATTGTCATAGGGCTGGGGATTGTACTGGGCCTGAGCGGCGAGGGACTCCCCGGTTTCCCCACCGCCGCCGTTCGCGTTCCCGCCCGAGCCGCCACAGGCGACCAGCGCCACCGAGAGCGCGGCGGTGGCCGCCAGGGCGGAAAGCTTTTTCACTACAGCCATGACGTGTTCTTTCTCCTCGGGGCGGATGTGGCGCTGGACGTTTCGATGGTGCTGGGCGTTCAGCGGAAGTGGCAGGCGTTCCGCTGATCAGTGCTCCCCCGGGCGATCAGCTCCGGCGTCTCGCTGATGCACCGGGCCTGCTGGGCCGCGTCGAGTGTCACGCGCAGGGGGCACCGGCTGGCGAAGCGGCAGCCGGGGGCGGAGTCGATGGGGCTGGGCAACTCGCCGCGCAGCACGACCCGCTCCCTGCTGCGTTCCACCACGGGATCGGGTACCGGGATCGCGGAGAGCAGCGCCTGCGTGTACGGATGCCGTGGGTTATCGAACACCTCGTCCACCGCGCCGATCTCCACGATCCGGCCAAGGTACATCACGGCCACCCGGTCGGAGATGTGCCGCACCACCGCCAGGTCGTGCGCCACGAACAGGTAAGACAACCCGAGTTTGGCCTTGAGCTCATTCAGCAGGTTGATCACACCGGCCTGGATCGAGACGTCCAGCGCGGAGACCGGCTCGTCCAGTACCAGCAGTGAGGGGCTGGTGGCCAGCGCCCGGGCGATCGCGATGCGCTGGCGCTGCCCGCCGGAGAACGCGGCCGGGAACCGGTCGCTGTGCCCGGGATCGAGCCCGACCAGGTCCATCAGCTCCTCGACCCGGGCGCTGATCGCGCTCTGGTCCGCGTCGCCGAGCGCCTGCAGCGGCTCGGCCAGGATGTCGAACACGGGCATCCGCGGATCCAGCGACCCGACCGGGTCCTGGAACACCATCTGCAGGGTGCGCCGTAGCCGGCGCCGCGCGTCCCGCCCGCGCGCCTCGGCGATGTCGGCCCCGCCGAGGCGGATGCTACCGCTTTGCGGCGGCCGCAGGTTCATGATCTCGAGCAGGGTGCTGGTCTTCCCGCATCCCGACTCGCCGACCAGCCCGAGCGTCTCCCCTTCCCGGATATCCAGGTCGACCCCGGACACCGCGTACACCCAGCCCACCCGCCGTTTCAGTATCGCGCCCTTGAGCAGGGGGAACGTCTTGGACAGTCCTTGTACCTCAAGTACGGCGGGACGCCGCTCCCGGGGCACGTCCGCCGAAGGCTCCCCCAGCGCCGTCGGCACCGGGTAGACCGGGCGGCCACCGATGCGGCCGTCGCGGATCTCATGAGCCCGGACGCACGCGGCGCTGTGTCCATCCCTCGCGCCGGGCACGACCACCAGGACGGGCTCCGCCTCGCCGCACCCGGGTACCGCGACCGGGCAGCGCGGCTGGAACGGGCAGCCCGGGGGCAGGTCCACCAGCAACGGGGGGCTGCCCTGGATCGGCACCAGCGGCTGGCGGCCGGCCACGTCCACCCGGGGGACGGCGCCCAGCAAGCCGAT
>DASTBN010000075.1:0-10170 GCA_035712045.1 Pseudonocardiaceae bacterium | reverse complement strand
TCAGCCGCCGGTGACACACCGGTCCCCGCCGCGCCGGGCGGCGAAGTGGACTTAAGCGCGTGAGGCGATGAGGCGACGGGAGGTGCCCGTGGCATGCCGACGATCCGCATCACACTGCTCGGCCGATTCGAGGTGATGGTCGGCACCGTCCCGGTGGCCGCGAGCGGCTGGACGCGCCGGCACGCGGCGGCTCTGGTGAAGGTACTCGCCATGGCACCAGGCAGGAGCCTGCACCGTGAGCAGGTCATCGATCTCCTGTGGCCCGGGGACACGATCGAGGAGGCCGTGCCGAAGCTGCATAAGGCGGCGCATTTCGCCCGGCGGGCCATCGGCGTGACGAACGCGGTGGTGCTGCGCGGTGAGAACGTCATGCTCTGCCCTGAGGCTGACACGACCGTCGACGTCGAGCGGTTCGAGGCCCTCGCCCGCCGGGCGCTCGCCGGGCAGGACGCCGCCACCGCCCGCGAGGCACTCGCGGGGTACGGCGGTGAGCTGCTGCCCCAGGACTGCTACGACGCGTGGGCGTCCGAGTACCGCGAGCGGCTGCGGCTGCGCCATCTCGAGCTGCTGCGCCTGGATGAACGCTGGGAGAGGGTGGCTGAGCTCGACGCGGGCGACGAGCGGGCTCATCTCGCCCTGATGCGGCGCTACGCGGCGGACGGTGACCGGCACGCGGCGCTGCGCCAGTTCGAGCGCCTGGCCCGGGCGCTGCGGCGCGAACTGGGTGTCGCGCCCAGCCGCGAGGCGACGGCACTGCGGGACCGGCTCCTCGCCAGCCGCGACACCGCCGCCGACGGGAAGGTGCCGCTGCTCGGCCGCAGCGGCGAGCTGTCCATCGCCGAGCGGGCGCTGTCCGATTCGGCCGAGGGGCGCAGCCGCACGCTGATCGTCACCGGCGAGGCGGGGGTGGGCAAGTCTGCCCTGGTCGCCGCCATCCGGGCACGAGCGCGGGACCTGGGTTTCGGTGCCGGTCATGGATCCGCCGCGCCGGTGGAGGGGGCATGGCCGTACGCGCCTGTCGCGGAGGCGCTCGCGGCCGTGTGCCGGGATCAGCCGACGCTGCTCGGCGGCCCGCCCGGGCACCACCGGGACGAGCTCAACCGGGCCCTCGCCACGGCCGAGGTCTCCTGGACCGGCGCGAGCTCACGCCAGCGGCTGTACGTCGCGGCGGCCGAACTGCTGCGCCGGGCATCGGCCACGCGGGGCCTGCTGCTCACCATCGACGACGTCCACGACGCCGACGACGCGAGCCTGCGCCTGCTGCACTACCTCGCACGCTCGGCCTTCGACCAGCGAGTTTGCCTCGTCCTCACGCACCGGCCCGCCCCGATGCCGCCCGCGCTGGCCCAGACCCGCCAGAGCCTGATCGACCGGCATCACGCCATCCAGATCGAGCTCGGCCCGCTGGGCGCCGCGGACGTCGCCGTGCTCGTGCGCAGGCACGTTCCCGAACCCACGCCCCGGCAGCTGGAGCACATCACGGCTCTCAGCCGGGGCATCCCGTTCACCGTGATCGAGCGCCTTGGCCGTGCTGATCTGCTGCGGACCGCCGAAACGGAAGCGGCGGTGGGCGCCTACCGGGACGCGCTGGCTCTGGTCGATGCCCTCCGCCCGCACGCCACCGGAGCGCACCACGCCGCGGCGGCCTCGCTGCGCGCTGATCTGCTCAACGCGATCGGTGGACGGGATCGACACCGATGGCGGCGCCGAGGACGCCGACATCCTGCTTACCTGCGGCAAGTGCGCGTATTTCATCGCCGATTTCGCCACGGCGCAGATGGCGGCTGACGACGCGCAGCGGCTGGTGCTCGCGGGCGAGCGCAACTGGATGGTGTTCGATCTGGTCTCGCTACAGGGTCTGCTGGCGCACCGCTCGGGTCAGTGGTTCGACCGGATGCGCCTGGAGCTGCGCCGGACGCGGGAGAACCCGGAGATCGCCAACGCCGTCTTCGACGGCTCGCTGTGCTCGGCCGAGTTCATGCTGTACGGGCCGACTCCCTACGCCGAGGTCATCTGCACCGCCCGCGATCTTCAGGCGACCGCCCAGCGCAGCGGCGCACTGCGTGCCGCAGCCTTCGCCTCGGCGCTGATTGGTGAGGCCGCGCTCCTCTCCGGCGATCTCGATCTCGCTGCGGCCGAGCTATCGCAGGCGAGCGAACTGCACCACGGCATCGGGTCCGCTGCGGGTGAGGCGCTGTCACTGCAGCGGCTCGCCGAGGTCCACCTCGCGGAAGGAGCCGCCGAGGTGGCGAGGCGGCTGCTCCAGGACGCGCTCCCCCTGGCGCGCGGGTCGATGCTGGCCAAGCACCTCCTGCACCGCGTTTTCGGCACGATGATCACCGCGGCGGCGGATGAGTTCGAGGCCCGGGCCACCCTCGACCGGGCCGAGGCAACGCTGGGGTGGGACGACGCCCGCGCCTTCTGCTCGATCACGCTGTCAGTGCCCGCGTCGATCGCGTGCTCCCGGGCCGGTGATCTTCCCAACGCCCGGCGGCTGCTGGACCTGGCGGAACGCTCGGGACTGTTGTGGGCGGGGACCTCGTGGGAGGCGGGTATCGCCGAGGCTCACGCCGCGATCACGGCCGCCAGCGGCGATCCCGGGACGACCCGGAAGTGGCTACTCACCGCCGCGGAAAAGTTCCGCCGAGCTGGCCAGCCGCTCGACGCCCAGCGCTGCCGCCTCAGCGCGAACTGACCCAACCCTCTCCCCAGCCACGCCCCCATCCCAGCGGGCCCTCGGGGAGCCCGATATGGGGAGATATCGGAGATCGATTGGGGGGATATTCTCATCCATGGTTTCGGAAATTCTTATTCGGCCTGCTTGGGCTGCGGATGTGCCAGGTATCATCGCGCTGTTCACCGCCATCGCGGAGGAACGTGACGGCATCGGTGCCGAACCCGGTTTCGACGTCGCGGAGCGCCGGTCCCGAATCCTCGGTCGGATCGAGGACGATGCCAGCTGCGTGCTGGTCGCCACCCTTGGGGACAACGTGGTGGGAAACCTCGGGGTGCATCCGCGGCACAACGTGGGTTCGCTCGCCATGATGCTCGCCAGGCAACACCGAGGGCAGGGCATCGGCGGCCGGCTGCTGGATGAGGGTTTGCGCTGGGCGCGCGAGTCTCAACTACACAAGGTCGATCTCGGGGTTTGGCCCCACAACACGGCGGCGATAGCCCTCTACCGCTCCCGCAGCTTCGCCGTCGAGGGTCGGCTACGCCGCCACTACCGCCGGGCCAACGGGGAACTCTGGGACATGGTGGCTATGGGGCTGGTACTCGACACGCGGAGTCCCGGCTCCTCCCTTCCCGACGCCAAGATCCTGTGACGAATAGATGATCACCGTGGATGTCACCGCGTCATCTCCCCGCGAGCTCGCGGGGCAACGCGCGGGGCGCTCGGGTTCCGGAGCCAGCGCGCGAGCTCAGCATGGCTTCTACCAGGTATTCCACTATCTACCGTGCACGTGCGGGGCGCGGAGTGTATCTGCGAGGCATTGCCTGGCCTCCTCCGCTGTGGAGATCAGCTGCCGCCAGGACAAGGAGTCAGGCCACATGAGCACCCCAGTTACCGCGCCGGATCAGCCCTACGCCGATACGACCGCGTACGGCAACGGGCCCAACGACTCGATCACTGATGCGACCGAGAACGCGGCGATCACTCACCACACCGCGGTCCTCGGCGGCCGGGCGATCCCCTATACGGCGACCGCCGGTCATCTGGTCACGGTCGACTCGCATAACTCGAAGCCGACCGCCAAGATCTTCTATGTCGCCTTCACCGCGGATACCGAGCACCCGGGCGATCGCCCTGTCACGTTCTTCTACAACGGCGGGCCAGGCTCATCTTCGGTCTTCCTGCTGCTGGGCTCATTCGCCCCGATGCGGCTCAAGACAAACATGCCGCGCTTCACTCCACCGGCCCCGTACACGATGGAACCGAATCCGGACAGCCTGCTCGACAAGAGCGACCTGGTATTCATCAATCCGGTCGGCACCGGCTACTCGGCCGCGATCGACCCGCATGTCAACAAGGACTTCTGGGGTGTCGACCAGGATGCCGCGTCGTTACGCCAGTTCATCAAGCGGTACCTGACGCGCAATGACCGCTGGAACTCACCGAAATTCCTGTTCGGTGAATCCTACGGAACCGCCCGCAGCGCCGTGCTGGCCTACCTGCTCCATGAGGACGGTGTCGACCTGAACGGGATAACGCTGCTGTCGTCCATCCTGGACTACTCCCGGTCCGGCAACCCAGCCGGCCTGCTGCCCACCCTCTGTGCCGACGCGTGGTACCACCAGAAAATCACCGTCATGCCACCGCCAGCCGATCTGGCCGCGTTCATGGGCGCGGTGGTCCCGTTCGCCCAGAACGACTATGTCAAAGCCCTGGCCGCGTTCCCGGACGCCGATCCGGTGGCCGTGCGCACCCTCAGCGAGTACACGGGTATCCCACCGGTGGTGCTGACCAGCTGGGAAGGCCTGAACGTCTCCGATGCCGACCGCCGGGGGACGCTGCGTTTCCTGATGACCCTGATGCGCTCGCAAGGCAAGGTGCTCGGCGCCTACGACGGGCGGGTGCTGGGCGTCGACACGGGTATCGCCGCGGCGCTCGATCCGCTCTCCGGCGGCAACGACGCCACCATGACCGCGGTCTCCGGCGCGTACACGGCCATGTGGAACAACTACCTGGCCGATGGGCTGAAGTTCACCTCGACATCGTCGTTCACCGACCTGAACGATCAGGCGTTCGAGAACTGGGATTTCGGGCACAAGGACCCGACAGGCGCCCAGAAGGGCAAGGACGCCGACGGCAACATCGTTCTATACACCGCCGGTGACCTCGCCGCCACCATGGCTCTCAATGTCGACCTGAGGGTTCTTTCGGCGAACGGTTACTTCGATTCTGTGACGCCGTTCTCCCAGACGGTGACGGACCTGGAGAACATGCCGCTGGATGATCCAGCGGTCCGGGAGAACCTCACGATCAAGCACTACCCGTCCGGTCACATGGTCTATCTCGACGGCGGTTCACGCACAGCGCTGAAGGCCGATCTCGCCGCCCTGTACGACAGCGCGCTGAGTGACCGGTCGGCGGTGCGGCGCATCCGGGCGCTGCAGATGGAGAACCGGGAGGTGAAGTGATGCCGTTGAAGAGCTACGGGGTGCTCGCCGGCCGGGTCCTGGAGCACCGGGCCGAGGGCGGCGCCGACACCCCTCACTTCCAGATCAGGGCCCAGGGCGGCGGCACCCACTTCCGGGTGGCGGTCAACGTGCGTTCCCAGCAATCACCGCCGGAGCTGCTCTATTTCGCCGATGAGGCCTTCTCTCACCCGCAGGTCCAGGGCCTGCCGGGCCTGGCCGATGGCTTTACCACGCTGCCTAGCCAGCCGGGCGGGCTCGCGCTGGACTTCATCCGGGGGAACCTGGTCGAGCGGGCGGCGATGCGCCCTCTGCCCTCCAGCAAACCCGGCCCGGACAACGACCTGGCCGACAAGCTCGACCACTACGTCAGCCGGGCGGCGGGCGACCCGGCCGCCCGGCTGTATGCCTTCGGGCAGCGATGGGGACCCGAGCGGGGTGTGCCTGACAAGGTCTTTGGTTTCACCCCGGGCAATGGGGTGCACGACATCCACATGAACCAGGGCAACTCCGGCCGGTTCCGTCGCGACGACGGGGTCTGGCAAGACGGTGCCCTGCTGCTGCACTACCCCAGCACCGACCAGTGGGTCGCGATCTTCCTGGCGTTCCAGAGCCAGAGCTGGCACACCGACGATCAGACCGGGCACACCCTCCCCGGCACACTCGCCCACGGGCTAGCCGACGGCGATCACCTCGTGCGCATCATCGCGGCCCTGGTCAGCCCCGCCCCGGAACGGGAAACCGTGACTCTGATCAACACCAGCTCACAGGACCTCGACCTGACCGGCTGGGCGCTGCTCGATCAGCAGGGGCAGCAGATGCCGCTCCAGGGCACCACGCTGCCCGCTGGGGACACCATCCGGATCACGCTGCGCCCGCCGATCCAGCTCGGCAATCGGGGCGGCCTCGTCACCTTGCTCAACCCCGGCGGGCTCAAGGTCGACGGTGTCTCCTACACCGCCGCACAAGCCCAGCCCGGAGGGCGGACTCTCACGTTCTGATATTCGGCCACTGGTGCGAGGCGGACCAAACGCCGACGCACCGGCGGGTCTGCTGAGATGGCGGCCATGGAGCTGAACCGACGCCAGTTCATCGCCGGCGCTACCGCCGCCGGTGTGCTCGGCCTGGACGCCGCTTGCGCGGGCAGGGTCCCGGCAGCGCCATCGCCCCCCTCACCCGCATCATCCGCATCACTGACGCCGCCCGGCGCGCTGCCGCCGCCCGAGCGGTCGGGAATCGATCATATCGTGGTGGTGATGATGGAGAACCGTTCCTTCGATCACTATCTCGGGTGGCTGCCCGGCGCGGACGGAAAGCAGGACGGGCTGCACTACATCGATCACGACGGCCAGCGCCACGCCACGCATCATCTGGACACCTTCACCGGCTGCGGGCATCCTGACCCGGATCATTCGTACCAGGGTGGCCGTGTCCAATTCAATGGCGGAACTTGCGATGGTTTCCTGCGCTCGGGCCGCAACGACGACTACGCGATCGGTTACTACACCGACGCGGATCTGGCTTTTTTCGGCTCCGCCGCCCGTGACTGGACCACCTGCGACCGGTACTTCGCCGCGCTGATGGGACCGACCTTTCCGAACCGCTTGTTCCAGCACGCCGCTCAGACAGACCGGATCTCCAACATCATGAAGGAGACCACCCTCCCCACTATCTGGGACCGGCTCGCCGGACGCGGTATCGCGGCGAGATACTATGCTAGCGACACACCATTCCTCGCGCTATGGGGCGCGAAATACCGGGAAATCACCCACTCGTTCGCGCAATTCCTTCTCGACGTCAATGCCGCCACCATGCCCGCCGTATCGTTCGTCGAGCCACGGTTTATCGGCGGCGGCACCGCCGGCACATCCGGTGATGATCACCCGCTGGCGGACATCCGCGTCGGCCAGCACTTCCTGAACACGGTGTACGACGCGGTCTCCTCCGGCCCGAACTGGGAGCGCACCGTCCTGATCATCAACTATGACGAGTGGGGCGGATTCTTTGACCACGTGGCGCCCGCCACCGCGCCCGATCCCCGCCCGGACCTGGGCACCGGGCTGCGCGGCTTCCGGGTGCCGTGCCTGGTCATCTCACCCCGGGCACACCGGCGCAGCGTCGCGCACGGGACCTACGATCACACCTCCGTGCTCAAGATGATCGAGTGGCGATTTGGCCTCGAACCGCTCACTGTACGCGACGCCGGCGCCAGCAACCTCGCCGAAGTGCTCGACTTCGGGACCAGGCCCGATCTCAGCGCCCCCCGCTACGACGTGCCGGACATCCAAACCAGCGGCTGCCGCTTCACCGCCCACGCGATAAACGACATCCACGCAGGCCACGACTGGCCCCCGATACAAGACGCCGCCATCCGCCACGGATACGCCCAGCCTCCCGCCGCCCCCGATATGTCCCCATATCGTGGATGATCCAGCCCCGGTGCAGGCCCGCAGGCGTCGGCCTGGCCGGTCGGCGGCTGCGTCAGCGGTGCGAGCACGGAGTGCAAGGGTGCCACCCGAAAATACTCGTCGATCCGGGTGATTCGCCCATCCTGGACAGTGATCATGAACCAGAAGGGGAGCTGAAACGATGACATATCTGAGAGATCACGCGAGGGCGCGGCCACGAGCGATTGGGAAGGGTAGCCATGACGGTGGATCGGGAAGCGGCGTTCGGTATCCGGACCCAGCGTGGGACCAAAACCCTGGCGCAGAGATATTCCCTGGTCGCCGGAGTCGTTTACCTTGCCTTCGGGGTAATCGGGTTCCTCTGGACGGGCTTCGGCGGCGGAGCCGGGATGATGAGCGACATGCTCTTCGGGATCTTCATGGTGAATCCCTTCCATAATGTGGTCCATCTTGTTGTCGGCCTGCTGTGGCTGCTGGGGGCATTCGCGCTCACCACCGCCGGGGCGGAAGGCCTGAACATCGCGCTCGGCAGTTTCTGGGCGCTCGCCACAGTGCTGGGCTACCTCGGCTACCTCAGCGCGTTGGCCGTGAATGGCGGCACAACCCCGGACAACTTCCTGCACCTCGGGACGGCGGTGCTCACCCTGGTGTGCGGCACCGGCCTGCTGCGCGCGCTGAGTGGCGGTCGAGCCGCCACCGCCTGAGCGGGGATCCGATTCACCGCCCCCGGCCTGTCGCGGTCGTATCCGCTTTCCGCGGGCGTGGGTCCCCCCGGTGAACGCGGCCCCAGGCTTTCCAGACTGAGAGGGCGGTGACGGTGGTCGATGGTCAGCATCAGGCGTTCCTCGGCCAGTGCCCGGCATCGCTCAGCGGCGCGAGCCTGGCGGATCCATCGCCGGAGGCCGAGAGTGAGGCCAACCGGATCGATAGGGTCAGCCTGCGCTGCCCTCGGGCAGGATGCCGACCGACGACGCTGACGCAATGGTTGCGCGGCACGTCCAAGACCATGGTCAGATCCAGCGTTTCAGCCGCCTCGGCGCGGGCCGCGCCGGTGGGTCTATGCGGAAGCGGGGCGAGCAATCCCGCGCGTCCCCCGCGACCCGTGGCCAGCCCTGGTATGCCATCTCTTGTATGAACGACTGGGCGAACCCATCACACTGGATTCATTGGGCTGGGCCGCTGTTCTCTGTGCCCGCCGACCACGGGCTGGACCAGCCCTGGACCCCCGGCGGAGCGGTAGCCGCACTCGCCTCAGTGGTGGATGCTGATTGTATGGAGCGGCGACACTTCGTGGCCCTGACCGGGCTGACGTTGACGGCGGTCGCGCACCAGTGGCTGTTCGACCCGGCCCGGGTGGCCGCGTCGGTGCTCGGTAAACGGGTCGATCACGCCTTGGTGGACGACCTGGAGCGGATAGTCGAGGCACGACGCCGGATGGACGATGCCATCGGTGGCGCAACCCTGTTCCCGGCGGTCCGTGAGGACCTGCGCCTGGTGGTGGCGATGCTGGATAACGCCGCCTACACCGAGGAGGTGGGCAAGCGGCTGCACGCGATGGCCGCTGAGTTCGGCCGACTCGCCGGGTGGCTGGCCTACGACTCGGAACAACCCGCACTGGTCCAGCGCTACTTCCTGGCCGCGGTGCGCGCCGCTCACGTCAGCGGCGATCGCGCCATCGGTGCCAACATTCTTGGCTTCATGGGTGTTCAAGCGGCACAGTCAAGCAGCCCCGGCGACGCAGTAGTGCTTATCGAGTCGGCGCTGAGGACCGAGCGGGAGCTGACGCCCGCCGTGGTTGGCTCTCTCTACGGTCGGCTGGCGGTTGGTGCTGCCCACGCCGGGGACGCCGGAACCTCACAGCGTGCCCAGGATCGTGCTTTCGAGTTCTTGGGAAGGTCTGTGTCCGAGAACGAACCATCGTGGATCTATTGGTTCACCGAGGCCGACGCCCAGGGAGTGGCCGGGGAGTCGCTACTAGCGCTCGGCCGACCTGCTGAGGCTGAGACCCACCTACGCCGCGCGGTGGGTCTGCTCCCTCCAGATTTCAGCCGCGACCGGGCGCTGTGGCTCTGCCAGTCGGCAACCGCTCGCCTCGGAATGGGTTTGGTGGACCACGCCTGTGCCACCGCCACGGAGGCAGCGGTCATCATCCATCGGCTGAACTCTCCCCACGGCCAGCGGGCGCTGATCGATTTCCGGGCAGCCGCCGCCCCCTACGCCAGCTCTTCAGCGGTGCGCGAGTTCGACGCCAAGCACCGTGACCTGCTGCGCACCTCACTGACCTGACGGGTTCGCCGGCTGGCGAGCCCTTTGACGGCGAGAACACCCGGATGCCGACGGCGTGCTCACGGTGACACCATGTGCCGCTGTGGCGGCGATTACAGTGAGTGAGCGGTCTGTTCGCGAGCTGGCGGATGCCCAGTCGTTCGCGCGGGGGCGCGCCTATCTCGACCCGGTGAGTTCCCCGCGCAGGTCTTCACTGTCGGCGGCCGCTACTGCGTCCTGACCGTCCCGCCGTGTCTAAGACCGTGGTTTGCCCGGCACCGGGCGAACTCGCGCTCGCATGGGCCTCGCCGTAGCGAACGGGCCCGGGCTTGTCGTTGACCGAAATGGTCACGTCACG
>DASTBN010000074.1:0-2298 GCA_035712045.1 Pseudonocardiaceae bacterium | reverse complement strand
GAGGGGTTCAGCTGGATCGCCGGGATCGGGCATTGCTGATGGCGGGGGGCGCAGCAGTGGCCCGCCGAACTATGGCGCACCGCCTGGGTGGCGTCCCGCCACCGACCCACCCGCCCCGTCCTGGCGGCCCGCCACACCGCCCGCCGCCCGCCCTCCGCAAAACCCGCCCTCCGACGACCCGTCAACCACTGGCTAAGCCGGAAACCAGACAGGTGTCGGCTGGGTCATCAGCCGGTGTGCCGGCTGACGGGTCAGTCGGCACCGGTAATTCGCGCCCGGGTGCGGAGGGCATCCACCGCGTGTTCAATCACGCCCGGGCCGAGGCCGCGGTCCGGGAGCTGCTGATCGCGATTGGCGAAGACCCGGACCGGGAAGGGTTACGGGAGACCCCCGCCCGCGTCGCGCGGGCGTACCGGGAGATGTTCGCCGGGCTGTTCACCGACCCCGACACGGTGCTGGAACGGACCTTCGACGAGGGCCATGACGAGCTCGTGCTGGTGCGGGACATCCCGATGTACAGCCAGTGCGAGCATCACCTGGTGCCCTTCCACGGCATGGCGCATGTCGGCTATATCCCGAACGCGGCGGGCCGGGTGACTGGCCTGTCGAAACTGGCCCGGCTGGTCGATCTCTACGCGAAACGCCCGCAAGTGCAGGAACGGCTCACCTCGCAAATCGCCGACGCGCTGATGCGCAGGCTGGAACCGCGAGGCACCATCGTGGTGATCGAGGCCGAGCACCTGTGCATGGCGATGCGCGGGGTGCGCAAACCCGGCTCGATCACCACCACCTCAGCGGTGCGGGGCATTTTCAAGACCAGCGTCTCCTCCCGGGGTGAGGCGCTGGATCTGATGATGCGGAGGTGATCGTGCACCCGGCGCTCCCCGATCCGGGCCGGTGCGTGGTGATCGGCGTCATCAACGTGACACCCGACTCCTTCAGCGACGGCGGGCGGTACCTGGACCGCGACGACGCGGTCGCGCACGGCTTGGCGCTGCGCGCCCAGGGCGCTGACCTCGTCGACGTCGGCGGCGAATCCACCCGCCCAGGGGCCGCCCGCGTCGATGCCGCCACCGAGATCGCCCGAGTGATCCCGGTGCTGCGGGAGCTGGCCACCAGCGGAGTGCCGTGCAGCGTGGACACCACCCGCGCGGCGGTCGCCGAAGCCGCTGTGGACGCCGGTGCGGTCATGATCAACGACGTCTCGGGCGGCCTGGCCGACCCGGCGATGGCCATCACCGTGGCCCGTGCCCGGGTGCCCTGGGTCCTCATGCACTGGCGCGGCCCCAGCGCCACGATGGACCGGCTGGCCCGCTATTCCGACGTGGTCGCCGAGGTGCGCGCCGAACTGGTGGCCCGGGTGGACGCCGCTGTGCTCGCCGGCGTGGACCCCGCCGCACTGGTGCTGGATCCAGGCCTGGGCTTCGCCAAGACCGCGTCGCACAACTGGGCCCTGCTCGCTCACCTCGGCGCGCTGACCGAGCTGGGCTTCCCCGTGCTCGTCGGGGCCTCCCGCAAGCGCTTCCTGGGCTCCCTGCTAGCCGATGCCAGCGGTGTGCCCCGCCCTAGCGATGGCCGGGAAATCGCCACCGCCGCCATATCCGCGCTGGCGGCGGCCGCAGGCGCCTGGGGTGTGCGGGTGCACGACGCGCGTGCTAGTCGGGACGCCATCGCCGTCGCCACAGCCTGGCGGGCCGCCGCCAGCGCCCCAGCCCGCTACGGCCCCCCAGGCGGGACTGCCCGGTGAGCCCGCCCGGCGACCGGATCACCCTCACCGGCCTGCGCGTCCACGGCCACCACGGGGTGTACGAGCACGAACGCTCGGCCGGTCAGGAGTTCGTGATCGACGCCACCGTCTGGCTGGACCTCACCGCAGCCGCCGCCACCGACGAGCTCTCCGCCACCCTGGACTACGCCGCGCTGGCTGCCCGGGCCACCCAGATCGTCGCCGGTCCCCCGTGCAACCTGATCGAGACCGTAGCCGCCCGCATCGCCACCGACGTGCTCACGGATCAGCGAGTACGAGCCGTCGAGATCACCATCCACAAACCCCACGCCCCTCTCACCCACCCGTTCACCGATATCTCCGTCACCACCCACCGCACCCGCTCCCCCTCATGAGCCCGCTACTAATCGCGTTTCGGGGACAGACCGCAGTAATCGGCCCCCTGGTGACTGCGTTCTGGGGACAGACTGCGGTAATCGGGGGGTGGGGTGCGGGGTGAGGGCGGTGTTGTCGGTGGGGTCGAATGTGGGGGATCGGGTGGGATATTTGCGGGGGTGTGTGGCGGAGTTGGG
>DASTBN010000073.1:0-6947 GCA_035712045.1 Pseudonocardiaceae bacterium | reverse complement strand
GCCGGGTCAGCGGCTCACCTCCGGTGAGATGAACCTGCAGCACTCCCAGCAGCCTGGCCTGTGCCAGCACGCTAAGCCACTCGGAGGCCGTGAGTTCCGCGGTGTCGGGGACGGCGGCCGGATTGGAGCAGTAGGGGCAATGCAGCGGGCACCGGTAGGTCAGCTCGGCGAGTAAGCCCAGCGGCCTATTCACGGCGCGCCACCAGCAGCCGCTGCGCGATCAGCTCCCGCAGCAGCGACTGGACATCCCCGGCGGTGACGCCGTCATACATCTCGCCGAGGGCCTGGACCAGATCCGCCACGGTGTGGCTGCCGTCGCAGCGCTCGATCACGGCAGCGGCGGTGTGATTCAGGAAGAGCACTCCCTCCGGAAACAGCAAAACCGGCCCGCCGCCCAGCGGGTCGGTCCCGGTGCGCACTCCCCGGCGCAGCGTCGGCCGGTCAGCCGCCGTCATCGCAGCGCGGGCCGGGCGTGCTCGATCGCGTCCAGCATGCTCCATAACACCTCGGTCTTGAACTCGAGAGCCCGCGCCGCAGCGTCCTGGCTCTCTCGTGAGACACAGTGCCTCAGCACGATATCCAGTGCGTCCGCGCATTCTTCCTGTGCCCGCGGTATCCGGGAGTCGAAGTATTTCAGGCCCTCGTGGTCGATCCACGGATAGTGCCGCCGGAACGCGGCGGTGCGGGTGGTCATCGCGCCCGGGGCAAACAGCTCGGTCAGTGACGACGCGATGCCCTCGGTCCAGGGACGCGTCCGCGCGAAAGTGACATAGGAGTCAACCGCGAACCGCACACCCGGCAATACGTAACGCTCGTCGGTGACCTCGGCCCGGCTCAATCCGACCGCGTCGGCGAGGAGCAGCCACCGGGCGCAACCGCCGTCACCATTCGTGGTGCCGTCGTGGTAGGAGATCCGGGGCAGCCATCGCCTGCGGATTTCCGGTATCGGGCAGTTCGCGATGATGGCGGCGTCTTTCTGCGGCAGGCTTCGCTGGTAATACCACCGGTTCGCCACCCAGGATCGCAGGTCATCGGGGTCCAGTTCGCCGGCGTCCATCCGCTGGTGAAAGGGGTGCTTGTCCCAGTAACCGCGTTCGAGGGAACGCAGTGTGCCCTCGAACTCCTCACGGCTGCGCGCTGAATGATCCTGGGCTAGGTAATCCTGGGCCGGCCGGTATTGTTCCAATTTCGCCTCCTGTGTTACAGCTCGTATTCCGCGCCGTCATGGGCGACGGTGACGCCGGCGTCGGCGAGGTGCGCCCTTTCCGGTGCGTCCTCGACGAGCATCGGGTTGGTGTTGTTGAGGTGTGTGTACACGATCTGGGTGTTCCTCAGCTGGCGGAGCAGCCGCAGGCTCCCGCCGTCACCGCCGACCGGCTGATGGCCCATCGACCGGGCGGTCGCGGTGCCACGCCCGCGCTGCCCCAGCTCATCGTCGGCCCAGAAGGTGCCATCCGCCAGGATCAGATGGGCGCCGCCCAGCCGCTGGAGCAGGCGATCATCCACACCGGCCACCGACGGCAGGAACACCGCGACGCGATCGGTGCGCTCGTCGCCGATCCGGTAGCCGATGACCACACCGGCATCGGGCACCCCGCCGCGAGCGTAACGGGGCAGCCGGGAGCCGCTGGCGTCAAAAGCCTCACACCACAGTGGCGAGGGCTCGCCGTGACGATAACGCAGCGCGAATCGTTCGCCCGGCGACACCTCGTGCCAGCGCACTACCGTGTAGCTCTCCAATGTGGGCAGTACCCCGCACTGGGACAGCAGAACGCGCACCGCGGCGGTGCCGTACACACGGAGTTCGCTCGCCTGGCGAAGTGAGAGCAGGCCGAGTGTGTGGTCGAGCTCGGCATCGGTGAGAAAAACGCCGTGTATCGGCGCCGTGGAATCTTCAGGCCCGGGCCACAATGGCGGGCATTCACGCAGCGCGGCATCGAGATCCGCCCCGGCATTACCCAGGAACCATTCACCACTACCGTCACTCACCGCGATGGTCGAGGTGCGTCGGCTCGTCACCGGGCGCGAGCCCGACCGCACGGCGGAGCACACCGGGCACCCGCAGTTCCATTGGGGTACGCCGCCCCCGGCCGCCGAGCCGAGAACGCGAATCCGCATTTACTGCTCAGGGCCTAGCGCTGACCCGCGTACATCGTGACTTCCATGGGAGTGTCCAGCCGTTCCCAGCGTGGCGCTACCCACGGCAGCCGTGTGTCCGGCCTGCCCGGAACCGGCTGCCCGGATGCCGATCCGCCAGGACCCCCGGTCACGCTACGGCCATCCCGGCTATCCACAACGGCCACAGCTGACCTCCACTGGACGGTAACCCCTGAGCGGGCACCCCACCGTTTCAGAGCCCGCTTCTCATGTCAACCGCGTTCTGGATGCAGACTGCTCTCAACAGGGCTCCGATTACCGCAGTCTGCATCCAGAACGCGAATTGATGACGCGGAGCAGCTGGTTGGGCCTCAGGGAGCTGTCGTCACCGCCAGGGCCGTCCACGACGCCGGCCTCCACGCTGCACCGCCACGACCGGCGGTAGCACGGGGGCGGCGGCGGAGGGGTTTACCCCCGCTGGTAAACGGGGGCGCGCCCCGCTAGCGAGGGGGTTTGCTCGATCGAATCCGTGTCGTTCGCGGAGCACTCTGATGTCAGGCCACAACGAACCGGGACAACCACCACAGAACCCGGGGCCACGACACCAAGGAGCATCCCATGTCCAGCTACCACAGCAACCACCACGGCAACGGCCACCACGATGGCAGTCACCACAAGGGTCACCACGACAGCTACCACCATGATAGCTACCACCACGACAGCGACTGCCACGACGACTACTACTACGAGGACAGCTCCTACAAGTCCTACGACGACGACTGCTACGAGTCGTACAAGAGCTACCACAAGAGCCACGGCGACCACCACCACGACAGTGGCCACGAGTCGCACAGCTTCGCCCACCACTGACCGGCCGACACGAGTGGATTCCGGTATCGAATGTAGGGAGTGAGAGATGTCCACGCAGCAGGCGCCGAGTATCAGTGTCGTCCAGGCAACGAAGATTCTTGACCAGACAATCGCTCAGGCTTACGAAGCGGAGCGAAGGGATCTTATCCAACGGCTGTCCGATGCTCGCCGCCTGCTCGTGGACTCTCCCGTCACCGCTGATGCTGAGCGGGCGACTCTGCGGGTGGTCGCCAATGACGTCCTGTTCGCACTGAACGAACTCAGTGAGATGCTGCACTTCCGCCGGTCCAGGCTGGCGCAACCCGGCCGTTCGGCCCTGGCGCGTTCGGCGGCCCGCGCCGCCGAGCAGCGCCTGGACGAGGTGCGCGGCAACTCAGCACGGTGGCAGAAGCTGCTCCGTGACAGCTTCGCCACCATCACCTCGGATATCGATTTCGATCTGCGGCAGCGCATGCAGGCGGTGCTGGCCGAAGCGGAGCGGACCGTCGAGCGCGGCAACCCGGCCAAGGACTGGGACGAGTTCGCTGACTGGCTGCGGGACCGGCTGAGCGCCGAGGCCATGGCCAACCACGACCTCGCGGTCTCCTCCTGCCGGAACGTCTCGGTGCGGGTCGCCCAGCATGTCGCGGTGAGTGAGATGCACATCGTCGACCCTCCGCCGCTCACGATCACGACCGATATGCCTACCGCGCTCACCGCTGATCAGGCGCTGGGTTCCGGCAAGATCGGGCTGTCCGCCGTGGTGAACATCAACCTGCGCGCCTACATGGGTTTCGTGATGTTCTACCTGCTCACCAGGCTGAGCGGGCTGGACCACCTGCCGCTGTACCTCGCGGTGCTGCCCACTGCGCTCCTGGGCGGGCTCGCGGTCATCGAGGAACGCAACCGCCGGCTCGAGAAGCGCCGGGACCAGGTGAACGCCACAGTGCGCAGTTACGTCACTGACTTCCGCATGCGGGTCAGCAAGGATTCCCGCGACCTGCTGCGCCAGCTCGAGCAGGACCTGCGGGACGCCTACACCACCCGCAGCGAGGAGATGGCGCGCTCACTCAATGAGGCCCGCAACAATTCTCACCGCAGGCTGGAGGAACTCGAGCGCTCACCCGAGCTGATCAAAGAGATCGATCTCGACCTGGCGCTGCTGGAGGAGCTCCGGGGTCGGGCGAGGGCAATCATCCCAGCCGGGTCGCTGGCCACCGCCGGCGCGCGCTAACCGGGTCAGTCTCCCCCGACCTGCGCCAGCAACTGCTCGCACGTTTGCACCAGAACTTCAGCAGCGTCCCGGACGGCTCTCGTCGAGGCTGGATGGGACGCTTTGCGTTGCCAGCGTTCCCGCTGCTGGCCGGCCATCTCCCGCAGCTCGGTGGCATCAGCGCCGGATGCCAACCCGAGCCTGGCTCTCGGTTCCGGGCCGGCCGCGCCCAGCAGCTGCTCGGCGACCTGGCGCTCCTCGGCGGTCAGCGGCACGGAGCCGGACCGCAGCTCTTCGAGCAGGTCGATCTCGGTCAGTTCATGGCTTCCCGAACGGACCTGCTCGAGCTGGTACCGCAGTGTGCTCGCCCGGTCCCCGCTCAGCGGCGCGGACCTCATAAGGGCATCGAGCGCCCGCAACGCCGAGCTGGCTTGGAACGCCCCGCGGAGACCTCCCACGGTGGCCGGGACCGGTTTGTCCAGCTGAGCGTGGAGCTCACGCAATCGTTCGCCCTGCGGGGTGCCGTCGTAGAGCTGGCGGGCCTCGCGGATGAGCTCCCGTGCCTGCTCCAGCACCTTCTGCTGGCGGGGCAGCGGGACCGCGCCCTCGACCGTCGTGCCGGCACCGGGAGCCGACTGGATCGAGATCGTGCCGCCGACCGCGGTGATCCGCGCCCTAACATTGCGCAAACCCCGGCCGGGAGCGCCGCCGCCGCGTTGCTCCAGCACGAAACCCGGCCCGTCGTCGCGGACGGTAAAGCGCAGCGAGCCGTCCAGCTCAGACAGCCGGATGCGCACCGTGGCGCCCGGAGCGTGCTTGCGGGCGTTGTTCACCGCCTCGAGGCAGCAGAAATACACAGCCGCCTCGATCTCGGAAGGGAAACGCTGGCCGCGCAGGCCTCCCGATGCCACCACGGCGATCGGGGGATGCGCGTCGGACAGGTCGGCCTCCAGCGCCGCGATCAGTCCGCGCTCGGCCAGCATCATCGCCGAGACCCCCGATGCGGTTTCCGCGAGGACGGCCTCGGCGTTGCCGATCTGGGCCATGAGCCGGTCCAGCGCGTCGGTGGCCGTCGCGAGCTGCCCGCTCGCGACTCCGTGCTCGACCAGGCCCAGCGTCATCCGCAGTGACACCAGGTGGTGCTGAGCGCCATCGTGCAGGTTCCGCTCCATCCGCCGCCGCTCGCTGTCCATCTCCGCCACCGCTTGCCGCCGGGCGGCCGCGATCTCCTCGGCGCTCGCCAGCGCCGCCCTGAGCTGCCGTTCCAGCTCAATCCCGAGCCGGTTCACCGAGAGAATGGCGCCCAGGCCGTTCGCGATGTCCTCCAGCAGCTGGCGGCGCTGCGTGCTGGCGACGGCCGCGCGGTCCACCGCGATGGTGCCGATCCGCTCGGTGCCCTGGTGAATGGGAAGCGTGACATGGTCGTCGGCGGTCGGCGGGTGGCTGGCGGGCCAGGTGTAGCTGCGATCCCGCAGGCCCTCGGCGATGACGGTCAGTCGGCACGAGCGGGCGCTCAGCCGGGCCGCGATCGCCTCCGCGACGCCGGTGAGGTTGGACGCGTCCGTTGTGGTGCCCCGCGAAGAGCTGGTGAGCTCGGCCAGCACGTGGTACGCCGTGGGCCGGCCGCTACCCGTGATCCGGCTCATCAGCCGCTCGATCTCGTCCCGCACCGGCAGAAACCCCGCCGCGACGACGGCGATGGCCAGCAGGGTGGTCACGATCGGCAGGGCCGGGGCCAGGCTCCCCAGGATCAACCGGATGATCAGGAAGGCCGTGCCCGCGAGTGCGGCCACCAGCCCGGCCGCCAGCCCCCGGCTGATCCGGCTGGTCATGGCGCGTCCACCAGGGGCTCCAGCTGATCGGGTAACCAGGCGCGCAGCGCGATGCCGCCTCCGCCGTCGGAGATGACCTCCACGTCGCCGCCCAGCGCGGCGAGCCGCTCCACGTCGTCGGTGAGTGCCGCGAGCACCTCGTCGGCCGTCATCGCGACGACCGGATCCTCGACACGGACCGCGAGCCGGCCCCTGGTGTGCTCGAGGTGCACCCGCAACGGCTGGTCGGTCGGCTGGCTGGCGAGTTGCTGCATCGCCGACGCCGCCACCCAGTAGATCCCTGACTCGACTTCCCAGCTCAGCCGCCGGGCTGGTCGGCCGGATAACCGCACGGGCCGGGGCAGATCGGCCGCGAGTTCCTCGAGCGCACCGGACGGGCCCTGGTCGCGGAGTACCGACGGGTACACCCCGCGAGCGATCACCCGGAATCGGTCGAGCAACTCGTCCAGCCCGGTCCGGGCGCGCGCGAGGGCCTGCTGGGTGATCTCGGCGTCTGTGCCCTCGCCGCCCTCGCCGCCGCGGGAGGAGACGCGGGAGAGCAGATCCCGGATCTCGGTGACCTGCCCGCGTAACGCGGCGAGGCGGCCAGTGGTCACCTGGGTGAGTTCGCCGATCAGCCGCTGGCGCTCCACCTCCCGCGCCCTGGTCAGCCGCTGCCGTGATGCCCGCAGCTGGGTGGCCAGCTCGTCAGCTCGCTGAACCCGTTCCTCGAGCTCGGTCGTGAGCTGCGCACCGCGCAGCAGCAGCCCCGCTCCTCGCGCGACATCCCGCATGAGCCGCTGGTCGGCCGGGGTCACTGAACGCCCCGGTTTGCTCACGGTGAGCGCGGCGCGAAGGACGGAGGCATCGAGCACCGGGACCGCGTGGTCCACGTCCGGCCGCGATAGCAGGGCCGCCAGGTCCGGGGTGGTACAGGGCTGGTGGTCACCGGCCTCGGCGTAGGACGCTACGCTGAC
>DASTBN010000072.1:0-2823 GCA_035712045.1 Pseudonocardiaceae bacterium | reverse complement strand
GCCCAGCTCGTCACCCTCTGGCGGATTATCTGGCCCGGCGCTGGAGTCACCGGTCGCGGCTGGTCCGTACGTCCAGTCGGGGGCGTTGTAGAGCGGGGCATAGATCTCCCCGCCGCCGGGCAGCAGCAAGTTGACCTCGTTCTCGGTCTCCCGCATGGACATGCCGACGGTCAGGTCGCCCCACCGGCCGTTGCCCGCTGGGTCGAGCAGTCCGAGCAACTGCTGACCGCCCGTGCTCGTCTGGTATCCCAGCCGGATCTGGGCGCTTCGGCGTTGTTTCCACCGGTCAGTGATCACGGTGATCCGTTCGGCCAGGTAGTCCCGGCCGCGGGGACCAGCGATGGCTTCGGCGCGCTCCAGCAGACGTGCGGTGATCCGGGAGACCACCGGGCCATCCAGCGGCACGTCGTGGGCGTCGGTGTTGCGGGAGAAGCCCTCCTCGGCGTTGCGCACTGCGGCGACGAAGGTCGCGGTGGTGCCACGGTCCAGCGCGCGGCGGGTGTAGGGGGTCACCGACAGCGCCTCGACCTGGCGGTAGAACGTGGCGTGGTAGTACTCGAAGTCCTCGTAATGGGCCAGGTCACGGGGCCGGGCCCAGTTGTAGAGCGTCACCACCAGGCCCGGGCGATCGGCGGCCCGCCCGACCCGGGAGGAGGCCTGGATGTACTCGGCGGTGTTCTTGGGCTGGCCGGTGACGACCATCAACCCGAACCGCGACACATCCACCCCCACCTGAAGCATCGAGGTGGCCAGCACGACATCGACCGGAACCCGATCGGTCCGAGCCCGCTCCCCGGCCCGTTGAGTCAGCGAATGGGTGGGCTGCTTGCCCTTGCTAGCCGCGGACTCCCGGAAGTCCTGAGTGATGGCCCGGCGCCGGGCTGAGGTGTCGAGTTCAGCCTCGAAACCGATCTCCAGTCGCTTCAGCACGTCGCTGATGTCGGCCGAGGAAATCCGCGAGGTCAGCTCCTGGATGGTGAGCATGCCACTAGCTGAGACGATGCGATCGGACAGGCCTTTGCGCCGGCCATGGGTGCGAACCCGGGTGGTGACCTGATCGTCAAGATAGCGCCGCATACCGGCCAGCTCACGGGTGGCGTTGAAATAGCCGACCAGCGTCATGTACGGGTCAGCTGCCTCACCGTAGGCATCGAACAGGGTCTGGCCGGCGATCAGCAGGATCTCGGCCAGGCGGATCTCGGCGGACTTCAGCCGGACACCGTGCGCGCAGACACCCAGGTAACGCCGGCCCGGGTGCTCGGGAGTCACCGGTACCTGCCGGGAAAAGAACGTGTCCGCCACATCAATCACCTGCGGCGGGAACACAGCAAGATCGCGACCGAAGACGCCCAGCACCTGCTCGCGGGCCCGCTTAGTGGTCGCGGTGGACGCGACGATCTTCGGCCCAGTCAGGGAACCGTCCGGCGCCGGCCAGGTGCACAGCTCATCGACCGCGGCCTCGAACAGCCCCACCGTGGTACCGAGCGCACCGGAGATCAGGTGCAGCTCATCCTGAATGATCAGATCCGGTGGTCGCAGCCGCACGACGGGCTGGCTGCGTTGGGAGCGGTGCCTCTCGGCGCATTTGACGGGAGCATCGAGGTCGGCGTGCCGGTAGCCGTGCCGGGGGCACCGCGAGCTGACCCGGCCGAAGAGCATCCCGGCGAACCCGCGCCAGGGCAGCTGAGCGAGCTTGTCCACGGTGGCGATCACCAGGCTCGGGGTATAGCGGTAAATCTCCTCATCGATAGTCAGGATCGGTAGGCCGTCTGTGCACTGGCGTTCCGAGAATGGGCAGGCATCAGCGCCCTCGGCGTTGGGACAAAACAGCCGGACCCGGCGATCCGCCTCGCGCACTCGCAGGTCGTGCTGCGCGCGCAGCACCGTACCGCACCACGGGCAGCTCAGCGTTTGCAGCACGTTGGTGCGCCGGGCATCGCCGGCTTCCCGCGCCTCGGCGATCTGCCGCTCCGCCTCGTTCCACCAGTTCGGCGAGACACCACCACCTACCCACAAACCGATCCGGAACGGCTCCTCACCCCAGGCGGCGGTGTCCGCGCGGCGGAGCATCTCGGCCGCGCAGACCAGAGCGGCGGCCCGCTGGAACTGCTGGGCGGTGAGCAGCCGCAACGTGTAACGCATCAACACAGCGACCCCAGCCGAACCGTCCCGAGCGTGCTCACCGGCACCGACCCGGCCCTGGAGCCGGCGGATGGCGAACGTGTAGGCGGTCAGACCGAGATAGGCCTCCGTCTTGCCACCACCGGTGGGGAAGAACAGCAGGTCGACGATGGACGTAGCGTCAGCGGCACGCTCAGGGTGCGCAGGGTCGGTCAACGACGGCAAGTTGAGCAGCACGAACGCCAGCTGGAACGGCCGCCACGACGCCGCTTTCTCCCTTTCCTCCCGAACCTTCGCCTTAGCTTGCGGGTAGTCCAGACCGTGCTCGGCGCGCAGCGCGGCGATCGCAGTGTGCCGACGCTGGTCAGCCATGGCGCTGTTGGCGAAGCGAAACGCCTTGAGTGCCTGATCGTGCCGGTCGGAGTCCGGGTCGGTGAGCAACGCAACACCGGCGCGGATCCGATCGGCTGCTTGGCGCGCGGCGTGCAGGGCGGCCTCAGCGGCGGGACGCAGCGGCTTGGGCAATCCCGGGACCTCGGCCTGCCGGTCATCGAGCCAGGCGCCATAGCCCTCAACCAGCGGCATGAGCCCAGCGCGCAACGACTCGACGCCGACGTTGGGGTCAGCGAGGGCGTCCATGGACAGCTCAGCACGGGCGGCACCCTCGCCGGTAGGGGCGATCGTGGCGGGCACGTCGGCGAC
>DASTBN010000071.1:0-3593 GCA_035712045.1 Pseudonocardiaceae bacterium | reverse complement strand
CGTCAGCTCGGCGCCGATCAGCCACCGCAGCGCCGAGGGATCTCCCCGTTCGGCCACATCCTCACACCCTCCCGTCGCCTGGCCCATGTGCGCAGACAGTCTGCCCTGGCGCCACGCACTCGCTCACACCCCGTCAGATTCATCCAATTTACGCATGTCATACAGTATGAATATACGTCAATATTTCAGATATCACGTTGACCTGAGCCGCCTCCCGTTATTCGGCTCATCACGATCAAGGAGGCACCATTGTGGACCGTGCCGAGCGGCGTGCTATCACCGGCGCTGAGCAGATGGCCGCTCTGCGCCCGAAACTGCTGGAGTCGCTGGCGCTACGGCGGGCTCACCGGGGCAGGGTGGTGAAATCGGGTGATCACTACTACGACCGCAGCTGGCCCATGCCGGGTTATCTCACTGAGACCCTCAACCGCCTCACCGACACCGGGTTCCTGGCGCTGGCTGAGGAGGACCAGTGGTGCCGCCGGGAGGTGAAGCTCACCGGGAACGGGCACACCAAGCACGCGGAGCTGTGTCAAGATACCCCACCAGACCACCACGACCCCGGCTAGCCGCCAATCGGGCTGCCCCCGACCACGTCCCGATCCTGGCGGCCCGCCAGACCCCGCGATCCTGAAAGCAACCATTGAGCAACTGCGGTGGGCCCGCGACGACACCGAGGGACACCTGCACCTGTTCACACCGCCGCCGTCGCCGCAGCCGCCACCCGGGATCACACCCACGCGATCTGCACCCAGCCGATCCCCACGTCCTGCCTCGCCCTGGTCTACAGCTCACCGACCTCGCCGTGCGGGGCGTGCCTGGCCGGAATCTCACTCGCGATACCGGAACCTGGCCCGGTCGGCACCACCCCTTAGACCGTCGGCTGGCCGTTGGTCGAGCGCACCCGACCCTCCAGGTCCCGGCAGCCAGCCGACCACCAATCACTGTCTCCCGGCAAGGAACCAGCCAAATCCAGCGCGCCGATCCGAGCGCCGGCCGCTGCCCAGGCCCGCGCAGCCTTGATGGCGGGAAATTAGTGGAAGTTGAACACGCGCCGCGTGTCTTAGTGGTCGCACAAGGCATTATGTGAAGGTGGCGCGCGTTAGCAGGGGAGAGTAGCCGTGCCTGCGACGATGACGATCCCGGACGGATATACCGTGGGGCCGCTGCGGTTGTCCTGCTCGGCTGCTGCCACCAGACGGCCTAGGAGGGCGCTGAATAACCCACTTTTCGACCCAACTCGGTGGACAAATTTGCTGGTCAGCGGCTTGCGATGGAGCTCCGATCCGAGTTATTCAGCGCCCTCCTAGGAGCGGCACGCCTCACCGACGTAAAGTCTCTCATTACCGCCTACGAGAGCGTGATCACGTTGCTCACGCCACACCTGCCTGTCGTCCGGATCGACACACGATAGCCGACTGTGACGCACTCGACACGCTCTGGTACAGGGAAGGTACGCTGCCGCCGCCCTAAGACCGGTCGTCCCCTGCGGAGGAGCCTTGGAGATCAAGGAGGCCCAGCAACTTACCTGGGCGAACAAGATCAGCAAAGGATTCAACACGAGCGATGTCGCGTTGGAGTTCATGCTGCTACATGGCGAAATCGCGGAAAGCTTCCAAGCCTGGCGTAGATCCCAGCCTGACCTCGGCGAGGAGCTAGCCGACGTCGCCCTTTACCTATTCGCACTGGCCGAGATGAATGGTATTGATCTCGACGGCGAGATCGAACGGAAGATCGCCAAGAACGTCCAGCGCCGGTATGACAAGGATAGCAACGGCGTGCCGTTTCGGGTGTCCATTCAGGGGTCCTGCTAAGCTGGGTTATCGTCAGCGGTTTGTCGAGTGGCCGGGGGGAGTCTCACCCTTCGGCTCTCGCTGATCCCGGCGTGAGCCTCTCGGCTCACCGGATGCCTGTCATCCGGCTCTTACTGCTGCTGTTCTCGTTCGCAGTTCCCATCTCCAGTGGGCGAGGAGCCCTGGCCGGGACTTTTTGATCGCGGCCAGGGTGCGCCATGCCCGGCGGGGTGCCCGTCGCAGGTGTTTGAACTTGCGTCTGGCCACAACAGCAGATATCTGTCAATGTGGAACAGCACGTATGCGGTCTCCGACGGGCGGGATCGCCCGAAGTAGGCCGCCCATGCACTGGCTTTCACGTTGATCATCTTCGCGATGTCGTGGAAGCACAGGTCGCCGCGCAGGTGAAAGCACCTTATCGAGCAGCTCGGGCACGCCTGCCTTTCCACCTACACCAGCTCAGGTTTCAATCCCTCGTAGGGGCAATGAGGACTGGCGCCCCAGTGATCACGAGACGCGCGCCATGCTGGTGTTTCAATCCCTCGTAGGGGCAATGAGGACCCCATGGTAAAACCCCAGCTCAGAGGTAGGACGACGGGGCCGTCGACCCCGATTTTTGCAGCGAACCGCCGGTCGTGCTGCGACACGCGACGCCACGCTGCACTACCGGCGTGTCGCGCACCCCCGCAGCGATGCCACGTAGCCTAAGAAGATCAGGTCTGTGAGCTGGTCAAAGCTACCGGGTCGAGAAGCTGGTGGCGAGCCACCCAGTACTCGCCACCACGCACCGGCCACGATCCACAACCGCGCGCTGAAACCCACACCAGCAGCATGATCAGCTTAAGCTACGTGACGTTGAGGCCTGACGTCAGCGAGGAGCTAGCCGACGTCGCCCTTCTTCCTGTTCGCACTGGCCGAGATGAACTCCACTGGAGTAGCGGGCAGGATACGAGGGTGACCGTCGCGCAGAAACGTCGATCCGTCGACGAACACATCCAGGTAGTCGCCGCCTTGCTGGGGCCCACTCCGGTGACCCGGTTGCCGCTGATCGAATGCGCCGGTCTCGCCCTCGCCAAGCCGATGATCGCGGCGGTCTCGCTGCCGCCGTTCGACAACTCCTCGATGGACGGCTACGCGGTACGTGCCAGCGATATCGCCCAGGCCAGCCGGGAACAGCCGGTGGAGTTGCCCGTCCCCGAGGACATCCCGGCGGGGCGCACTGACTCACCGACGCTGGAACCGGGCACCGCGCACCGGATCATGACCGGTGCGCCGATCCCGCCCGGAGCAGACGCGGTGGTACCAGTGGAGCTCACCGACGGCGGGCGCCATCAGGTGCGGATCTACGCTTCCCGGACGCCCGGGGAGAGCGTCCGGCCAGCCGGTGGGGACGTGGTGGCCGGTGAGGAGGTGCTGCCTGCGGGCGCGGAGCTGGGGTCGGCCCAGCTGGGCCTCGCGGCCGCGGTCGGTTACGCCGAGCTGCCGGTGCGCCGGAGGGTCCGGGTGCTGGTTCTCTCCACTGGATCTGAGCTGGTCACGCCGGGCACGCCGCTGCTGTACGGGCAGATCTACGAGTCGAACGGCACGATGCTCGCCGCCGCGGTGGTCGAAGTCGGCGGGGTGGCGGAGCTGATGCATTTCGTGCCTGACGATGTGGACGAGCTGGAAGCCGCGCTCGCGCCGCGACTGGCGGGTGTGGACCTGCTGGTGACCTCCGGAGGGGTCAGCGCCGGGGCCTACGAGGTCGTCAAGGCCGCCATGACGGGTCAGGGCGTGGAGTTCGGCAAGGTGGCCATGCAG
>DASTBN010000070.1:0-2753 GCA_035712045.1 Pseudonocardiaceae bacterium | reverse complement strand
GGGGTCAGCGCGAACGCCAGCGCCCCCGCCGCCGCTGCGGAGACCACCACCAGCCCGATCGCCAGCGCGGTGACCGGCCGCCACACCGCCCGAAGATCACGCCAGGGCAGCTCTTCCCCCGCGGCGAACAGCAGCGGCGGCAGCACCACCAGGCTCACCACGTCGGGGCTGATCACGATGGCCGGCATGCCCGGCAGCAGCCCGGCGATCACCCCGGCGATCACTAGCAGCGACGGCGCGGGCACCCGCAGCCGCCGGGCGAACGTGGCCACCACGGTGGCCAGGATGACGAGGAACAGAACCGTTTCGACCCCGCGCATCCCCGGCACCCCTCATACCCGGCCAGCCAGCTCAATGCCGACCAGACTTCCCGGCGCGCCCGCTACCGAACCTACGTGGATAGTGGGGTTACAGGTAGGTTCTCCCGGGAGAAAGGCAGGTACAGGAGTTGATGTGCTTCGTCTGGTAACGGTGAGTAAGCGATACGGCACCGGGAGCTGGGTTCTCCAGGATGTCGGACTCGAGATCTCCGCTGGCGAAGTGGTGGCCATTCGCGGGGCGAACGGGTCAGGGAAATCGACCCTGCTGAAGGTGCTGGCCGGCCTGAGCAGGCCAACGCGCGGGACGGTGTCCCGCTCGGCCGCCGTGGTGGGTTACGTTCCCGAGCGGTTCCCCCCGAACGAGCGGCTCTCCGCGATGGAGTACCTCACCCACCTGGGCCGCGTTCGCGGCCTGTCCACCAGCGTGGCCACCGCGCGCGCCGGGGAACTGGCGGACCGGCTGGCGCTGGTGGGCGAGCACGCCCCGCTGCGGACGCTGTCCAAGGGCAACGCCCAAAAGGTGGCCCTGGCGCAGGCACTGCTGGTGCCGCCGCAGCTGCTGGTGCTCGACGAACCATGGTCGGGGCTGGACGTCGCTGCCCACGAGGTGGTGGCCGAGCTTATCGTGGAGGTGGCCGAGGCCGGGGGAACGGTTGTGTTCACCGATCACCGGGAGTCGATCACCGGCAGGCACGCGACCCGGACTTATGCCCTCAGCGAGGGCTGCCTGACCGTATCGGGTGTGAGCCCGCGCCGCCGGGGTGGAGCGGCCATCGAGGTGGTGCTGATCGCCTCCGGCGGGTCGGCGGACGATGTGGACTGGTACGCCATGAACGGGGTGGTGCTGGTCGAGGGCCACGGGGAGACGATCACCATCCGGATCGCGCGGGATCACGTGGACGCTCTGCTGCTGGCCGCGCTGCGGCGCGGCTGCTCGGTCAAGGAGGTGAGGCCGATCGCGAGGGAATCCAGCATGATCGCGCAGCGGCCCGCCCCATGATCGCCCTCGTCCGCTACACCACCGCAACCCTGCTGCACTCCCAGCGGTACCTGGCTCCGGTGCTGTTGTTCCTTGCCGCGGTGGGTATCTCGTCGAGTAACGACTCCGGGCCGCTGCCCCCGCTCTATGGCCTGTGCGCGGGCGTGCTGTTCGTGTGCGCCACCTGGTTCACCATCGCGCTGATCAGCAACGAGGATCCGGCGCACCGGGCGATCACGATCGTCAGCGCTGGGAGCTCTTCCCGGGTGCTGCTGGCCTCGGTGACCGTGGCGATCCTCGGTTGTGCCGCCCTGGCCGTGGTGGGGCTGGTGCTGCCGCTGTTCGCGGGAGTCCACAACGCCGGGGCGGCTGATCTGATTGTGGGTGGTGCGGCCGAGCTGACCGGTGCCGCCATGGGGATCTCCATCGGATTGCTGGTGTCCCGCCTGGTGATCCAGCGGCAGGGTTACGCCCTCGTCGCCGCGATCGCGCTCGTCCTGACGGTCCTGCTGGTGCCTGGCCTGCCACCGGTCAACGCGATGATCCGCCTGATGGCCAGCGCGACCAGATCAGCTCCGCTGATCTGGCCCGCTCTCGGATCGCTCACGCTCGCGCTCGCGCTCCTCGGGCTGGCCGCCGCCGCGACGCAGTTCATCGCCACCCGCAAGGAATGAGCTGGCGCCGACGGCGGCCCATTCATCGGCCAGGGAACGACTCTCGGGACAGCTTCACGGTGGCCTGGCCCTTGCGGGAGGATTTGTGGCCGGATCCGCCGCCGTGTCCACTGATCCGGAGGGTGGTGAATTTCGGTTCCTTGTCGGCGAACACCGGGTTGATGTCGAACAGATAATACGTGCCGGCCGGGATTCTCGGTGACGATCACAGGCGTTCTCTTGATCACTCCGGCGAGCCCGAGGATACGGCGTCGGTGACCAGGCCCCGGGTGCCCTGTGTGTTCTTGGCGGGATCTTGGGTGTCCAGCAGGAACGTGACGCGCCCGGCGGGCACTGTCCCAATGGCTCGGTCCAGGTCACGCTGGCCTGGCCTTACCGGAATCGCAGCGGCCGGTGAAACCGTTACCAGGCAGCCGGAATTACCAATTCCCCAGTGAATAAGAGGTTTTTTTAATGAACAGCGGATTTACCGGCCAGTGGCGCTGCGGCCGCGTATTCCTGGGGCGTTCAATGCGCGGATCAGGTCTTCCCGCGCCCGGGCCACCCGGGACCGGATGGTGCCAATGGGGCAGCCGCACACCTCGGCGGCGGCTGTGTAGTCGAGCCCCAGCACCTGGGTGAGCACGAAGGCGTCCCGGCGGCCGGGTTCCAGCCCGGTGATCAGCTGGCGGAGCAGGATGCCCTCGTCGAACCCGGACCGGTGCTGTGCCGGGTGACCGGTCATGGCGGTGTCCCAGTCCTCGACCGCGGTGGTCCGGGGCCGCGCCGAGCTCCGCCGGA
>DASTBN010000069.1:0-7080 GCA_035712045.1 Pseudonocardiaceae bacterium | reverse complement strand
CGGCGGATGGCGTCGAGTTGCTGATGCAGCACAGTGATAGTCGCGGGGTCCACGCGGCGAGCGGTGTCGAGCAGCTGACGCAGTTCTGCGCCGGAATCTTCGGTCTCGTTCTCAGCGGTGTTCTTCGGTGGCGCGAGAAGGGCAGCGATCGGTTCGCCGAGGAGGTGTTCGAGGAGCCGCGCGGTGGCCGGGCGGAGCGCGCCGGTGAGCTGGCCGCTGGCGAGTCGCTGAAGGTGACGCAGGCTCAGGGTGCCTGATTCGTGGTGGTCCCGGGCGAAGCCTTCGGCGTGCTGGACGAACTCCTCGTAGGTCATGTGCTGCTGGCGGATGCGGTGCTCAAGGCGGGTGCGGGGCGGCCGATCGACCACGAGTGGGGTCACCTCCGTTGGCGGGTGTGGGACACGCGGTTGGCGGGGAGACGTCGTCCCGCTGATACCGCTCCTGGTGCACGATTATTTCAGCTCGTCACTGGGGTGATCGAGCTGGGAGTCCCGGTGCCGCGCCGCCCTGAGCCCGCCGGGACTCCCGTGTCACGGCCGGGGACTCCCAGTGCTCCCGCTCGCATTCCGGGTGCCCCGGCCGTGACGTCCAGCGAATGGCCGCGAGGTGAGAACCGTGGGCGAACAGGCCGGCCCGGCGAGCGAGCCGGATCCGGTGATGAGCAGGCAGGCGGCGGCGAGTGCGCTGTGTGCGCTGTTCTTGTCCAACGCCGAGCACGGCCACAACGCCGCGAACGACCAGCTGATCGCCGAACTGACCCGCCGGATTCGCGCCCATCAGCAGCACCAAGACGATCACCATCCTCCGGCGGTGCCTCCGTGACCACCGTCCAGCTCATGAGAAAGGTGCACGCAGGTGGGTCGCTGCGGTGGTTTCACCCCTAGCACGGCACCGACCGCGTGGGCGTTCTTCGGCCGTGGCGATGCGCCTGGATTTACGATCCGGTGGAAACGAGGTGACCCGGTGGCGTACGTGCTCAGCGGCCGGAGAGATGATCACGGAGTGCATGATGTGCTGGACACGATCCCGGTGCTGCCGGCGGGCTGGACTGATCTCGCGGAGGTCCGCCAGCTCGGCCAGAAGTGGATACGGGTCAGAGGCGCTCAGGTCCCGGCGGGTTTCCCCCGGGTGTGAGGGCTGAACCCGTCACAGCTCAGTGCGCGTCGCCGAAGCGGGCTGTCCCGGGGCTGTTTGTGACGGGTGTGACGGGTTCGAAGCTAACCCGTCACACCCGTCACACGCGCTGTTTGCCCTGTTCACGGCATGGCTGAACCCGTCACAAGTGCTGTGACGGGTTCAGCTGGTGTGTGACGGGTTCCTCGCGGGTGTGACGGGTTCAGGTCAGCTCGTCCTCGGGCTCCGGGTCGTCTAGTTGGGCGGTGATGGTGGCGCGGATGTCGGTGATGAGGTAGCCCCGTGCTTGGCGGCTGGTGCCCTCGCCGGTGGTGATGCGGCCGGGGCGGGGCCGGCAGCCCAGTTCGCCCATCTGCCGCCCGAACGCGGTGGGCTCGACGTCCAGGGCTTCGATGAGTTCCGCGGTCGGGATGAATTCCCGGCCGCCTGGGTCGAGGTCGGCGCCTAGGTACTCCGCGACTGAGGCGAGTGGCTCTGGCAGGTCGGCGACCGGCACCGGCGGCGGCATCTCCTGCTCGTCGTCGGGGGTGGTCGGGGTGGGCAGGCCGATGACGTCGGCTACGGTGGCGGGGTCGAGCGCGGGGACGGGGGCGGCGCCGATGGCGTGCCCGCTGAGTGTGCCCGCGACCGCCCGCAGTGCCCGGCCGCGTTCGCACAGGGTGCTCCAGTCGGTGTTGGGCATGTAGTCGGTGCGCACGATCATCGCGAGCACATCCGCCCCCGCTGCGGTGTCGCCGTCGGGGCGCAGGATGCCGACGCCTTTGTGGGAGGGCAGCAGCCGGCTGCTGTCGAATCCCCGGGTGTTCATCTGTTCCCCCAGAATGATATTGCTGTCCCGCCAGTCCATCACCCGCAACGCGAACCGGGACCCGAGCACCGCGCGCAACGCGGAGGGAATGGTTTTGGTGTCCGGGCGTTGAGTGGCCAATACGAGCACGATTCCAGCGGCTGGTCCTTTCTTCGCCAGCCAGGTCAGTAACTCGCCGATGTACTGACCAGCCGGGATCATTTTGCCCTGCACTTTGATCGGTGTGCGCTCTTCCAGCGGAACTTGAACCTCATCGATGAACACACCGGTAACCGGCATACCCAACGCCGGGTCGCGGGACATCGCGGGAGTGATTTTCGACTCGGGACAGATCTCGTTGTCGAGTTCGCGCATGCGCCGGTACCGGCCTTGCACCTCGGTGATCAGCTCCACCAGCCAGGCGGCGAGGGCGAGGATGTGGGCGGGCTCGTCGCCGGAGAGGAATCGGTGTGCGAGTTGGGCGGCGGCGTCCCAGTCTTTCCCGGCCTTGAAATCGGCCACGTACAGCCGGGTGTGCGCGTCCAGGATCAGCCCGGCGGCGGCCAGCCGGGCGGTGAAGGTCTTTCCCTGCCGGGGAATGGCGCCGACCAGCAGGGAGGTCCACACCAGCGGGAGGCTGATGCGGCGATCCCGGGCGTCGCGCCCGAACGGGACCGGGCGCCAGGCGTCCCAGCACGGCACCTCCAGCAGCGGCGTGCGCACCGGCGGGGTGGCGTAGGGGTCGGTATCGGCTACCCACATCGCCACCCGCCCGGCGTGCCCGCCATCGCCCCGGACCCGCTCGATGAGCAGTTGCACTTCATCGACGGCGAGCGCGGAGGCCAGCGCTTCCCGGTTCTTGATGACGTCGGTGGCTTTGCGGGTAGCCGGGAGATCGAGGGTGATCGCCCAGCCCTCGCCGCTGCGGCGGGCCCGCTTGACCAGTCGCAGTGTCTCGTCCTTGCCGATCAGCTTGGCATCCCGGAACGCATCCACCAGGACCTGCGGGTCCATCGTCCAGCTCAGCGAGCGGGGCCCGGCCAGCACCGCCCGCCGTCCCGGGTTGCCGTCCCTGCGACGGCCCGTGATCGCCAGCACCGCTGCCGCGACCAGAGCGGTGATCCACAGTACGAGGTGGCCGTAGAGCATCTCAGCCACCGCGAGCCCGGCGGTGCCAATCCCGGCGATACCGCCGGTGACCCGCCACCGGACCAGGGTCAGCTCGCGGATCTCGACATATTTGTCCGCCAGCTTCTCCGACCGCTCCGCCGCGTCCCGGTAGTCCCGGACACTCACCCACGCCCGCCACGCCCGCGCGGCCAGCACCGTGCCCCGCCCGGCCGCGCTCACGAACCACCAGGGCGCGCCCAGGAGGGTCACGGCGGTGTCCTTGGCCGTCTGAACCGCGTGGGCGCGGCTCTTGAGCGCGGCAGGGACGCGGGGACAGCGCCGCCACCACATCGCTACCCACCCGGATCCCCGCCGCGCACCGTCGGGCCGGTCATCGTCGAGCAGCTCACCGTCGTACACCGGATCCGCGGGGATCACCGCGGTGTCCTCAGGTGTGCTCACCACCGCTCACCCCAGCCCCGCCGGTAGCCACTATCCAGTGAGGTCACCGACCTCGTGAGGGCGTGCGCGGTGATCAGCGCGGGCACGGCCAGCGCGACCCATAACAGTGTGCTGCCCCGGGCGTAGGTGATCACCCACCACTGCACCCCCACGATGACACCCGCCGTGCCCAGCAGATACCCGGCCAGTGACGCGGCGCGGGACGCTCCGTAGGTGGCCTCCGCTGCCCGGCGGCCCCGCCGGGCTCCCGAGCGGAACATCATCAGCAGCGCGAGCAGCACACCCAGGACGGCGACCACCTGCGCGGGGCTCATATCGATGCTCATGATTCCGGTTCTCCTTCCTGGGGGAGTCGGTCGTGCTGGTGGCGGCGTCGCTGCCAGAGGGGGTGCAGGGCACGCCGGTCGTCCTCGCACAGCGCGCCCCACACGCCCGTGGTGCACGCTCCGGCGATGCGCAGATCGAGCTCAAGGCACTGGCCGGTGACGGGGCATCCGGCGCACAGCCGCGTGGCCAGCGTCCGGTCGCTGGGCGCGCACTCGTCCCAGTCCGGCTCCACCTCGGGCCACAGGCCCCACAAGCACAGGCCCCGGCGCATCACCACATCCCGCAAGACCTCCGTCGGGACCGGTTGCCACCGGTCGAGCCCGGTGGCCATGGCTTCGTAGTCCGGGGAATCGGTGTCCTTCACCACGATGCACCCCTCGTGGCGCGGGTGATCTCGCGAGCATTGCGCCGCTGCGCCGCTAGCGCCGCGACGTCCACGCATCCCCCGGACTCGGCGGCCTCAGCGGCGAGCCGGTCCACCGCGCTGGCCGGGATGACATAGCGGGTGCGGATGCGCACGGCGGGGAAGGCGTCGTCCTGGATGGCGCGGTAAATCGTCGCGGGGGTTACCCGGAGCACGCGGGCGGTCTCCGGGACGGTGTAGAACGCCGGGCGCTCGGTGTTCTTGATGGTGCTTTCCATAATGTGACCCTTCAGCTAAAGCATGATGTCATCTGACTTGTGCACTGATTTCAGTGCTTAATGGTGTGCGGAATTACCGAAACGACACTCCGGGCTACTCTTTGTCGCTTAGGGCGGAGCGCGGAGGAATCGGTGGTTCAGAACTGGGCGGCGGTCGCGGCAGCGATCGACACACGGCTCGCGGAGCTGAATTGGCGGCAACGCGAGCTGGCCGAACGCGCCCAGGTCTCGGTGGCCATCGTGCGTGAGCTGCACCGCAACACCACCCAGCGCCGCCGCAGCGCCCGCACCCTCGAAGCGCTCTCGCTGGCCCTTGGCTGGCACCCCGAACACCTTGATCACGTCCTGCGCGGCCAGACCCCGCCGGATCGTGGCCAGCCCGCTACCTCGCCGGTGGATCCCGTGACGGCCCGGCTGACCTCGATTGATCGGCGCCTCGCGGCCATCGAACGGCGCCTCGATGAGCTGGCGGCCCGCGATGGCTAAGCCAGCCAGTGAGAGGCCGTTGGTGGTGCCGGTGATTTCTCGCATGGCACTACGAAACAACCAACAGGGGTCGCTTCGTAATTGTCAGCGGTTAACGAGGGGCCCATTAACCACCATTAACCCCGCAGGTCAGCGCCGGTTTATGCGGAGCCGGAGCGGTCCATGGTGACATCCCTGCAGGCCGTGCGCCACCAGCTCGGCTACACCGCAGCCCAGGTGATCGATCTCCTGACCCGGCGCGCTGATGCGCTGCGCCTGCCAGTCGCGAATAAGGCGAGCCTGAAGACCAAGCTATCGAGATGGGAGAATGGGAAGGAGCAACCCAGCGAGATCTACCGGCGGCTCTTCCGGGAGATCTACGGCCGCACCAACGCCGAACTCGGCTTCCCGGACGAGAGTGAGGAAGACCCCGAAGCCGCCGAGCTACGCGCCCGGCTCGCCATAGCCCGCACCATCGATGGCGAAACCGTCGAGGTCTTCCGCCACCAGGTCGACCACGCCCGCCGCGTCGACCGGCGATTCGGCGCACTCACCCAACTCGACCAGCTCCGCACCCAGATCGATCAGGTGCAACACCTATTGACCTACCGCGCCGGAGCGCAACGTCCCGCGCTGGCCGGGGTTCTCGCGGAAGCGTCCACGCTGGCCGGATGGCAAGCCCTCGACCGCGCCGCCGCAGGCCAAGCCTGGACACACTACGAACGCGCCAAATCCGCCGCCCGCGAAGCCGAATCCCCCGCCCTGCTCGCCCACGCGACCGCCGAACAAGCCTTCGTCCTCATTGACCTCGGCGAGACCACCGCCGCCGTCGATCAACTCACCCACGCCCGCGCCATCGCCAACGGCACAGCTAGTCCCCTGCTCGCGGCCTGGCTCGCCGCCGCCCACGGCGAAACCCTCGCCGCCGCCGGTCACGCTGACGACGCCCGGCGAGCCTTCGACACCGCCTTCCGGCTGCTCCCCGCCGACCCCGTCGACCCGGCGCTGCCGTTCCTGTTCCTGGGCGACTCCCACCTCGATCGCTGGCGCGGCAACGCCCTCGCCCGCCTCGGCGCACCCGGCGCCGTCGATCAACTCGCCGCAGCCCTTACTCGCCTTCCAGCGGAGTTCGTCCGCGCCCGCACTGGCTTGCTCGTGGACCTCGCCTACGCCCACGCCGCCGTAGGTGACCGCGACGCCGCGCTCACCTACGCACAGCAAGCCCGCCGCCTGGTCGTGCAGATCAAATCCGACCGGCAGCAACGACGGCTCAACCAGCTCGTCCTACCCGGCGGCACTGCCGCGTGAGGCTAGGTAATACAACAACGCGACCAGCGTCCCGGACCCCAGCAGCTCCGTGCGCCGCGCCAGCTCCGGCACCCGGGACAGCGGTACCCACTCCACCCGGCCCACTTCCTCGGTGTCGGTCGGCGCGCCGATCCGCTCAGCCTCCCGCCACAAAAACACATCAACCGGAGCCCTCACCTGCCCCGGGAGCGGCTCGAAACTCACCAAGTGCTCCGGCTCCCCTACCGGACGCCACCCGCTCTCCTCCTCCGCCTCCCGGGCCGCTGTCCCCGCCGCGTTCTCACCCGCGTCCACCATTCCCCCGAGCAGCTCATACCCCCACTGCCCGGTCACGAACCGGTAGCGCCACGACATCAGAACACGATCTTCATCGTCCACGATCAAGGCGACCGCGATCCGGTCCAGGTGCACCACGTGGTACTCCCACCGCTCCCCGTTCGGCGCCTCCACATCCACCAACCCCAGCCGCACCCACCGGTTGTCATAAACAGTCCTCTCCCCGAACGTCCGCCACCCACCACGCATCTCAGTCACACAAAGCAGCGTAAGCAGGTCGGTCTGGAGTGCGAGCCAACACCGCGCACCTACGATGGCGGGGTGACCGGGAGACTCGATGAGGCAAATCGGCCCGCCGCCTTCCGTACCGCCGAAGCCGGTGCCATCGGCGGGGCCGCCGACGAGGCGGGCAGCCGCGCTGCGGTTGCGCGTTGGGTGTCAATCCACCAGCCCAGGCGACCTGTATGCACTGTGGCACCTCAATGTAGCCCTGAAATCGTGCGAGAGCTGTTCGGTAGTTCTGCCCGAAGTGCCCCACTGGTTCGCTGGGGAACGCAAGCCCACAATGC
>DASTBN010000068.1:0-3571 GCA_035712045.1 Pseudonocardiaceae bacterium | reverse complement strand
CGGGTACTGCCGTGCCTGCTACGACTTCCGGCGCCGCCATCCCGGCGGGTGCTGTGCCGGGGTGTCGCCGCGATGTGCCGTTGAAGAACAACTACTCCCGGTTGTGCTGGTCGCGGGCTGGGCCGCGAGCCGCGAATCCTCCGGCGGTCACCGAAGCCGATCTCGCCGGCGTCACCTGCCACCAGCTGTTTTTCGCCGGCACCACGAAGATGCGCGGTCCTCGCTCCAGCGCACGCCACCGCGCTGCGCCCCAGTACGTGGTACAGCCAAAAATGTGGATTCTCCAGATCACGCGCTGCGCGCGGGCGGCGCGATCTCCTGAAAGCCGCCACTGAAGAACAGCAGCGCGCTCCCCGGCACACCGCAGTACGCGCTCAGCACGGATCCGAGAAAGATCGTGTGGTCGCCGCCGTCGTAGGACTCGACCAGCGCGCACTCCAGCCACCCCAGCGCACCGGAGATCAGCGGTGCGCCGGTCCAGCGCCCCACCACCCAGTCGACCGAGTCAAACTGCGCTGGACCCCGCGGTCGTCGTCGGTCGGCGAAGTAACGGGACAGCGCCTGCTGGCCGCCACCCAGGATAGACACTGCGAAGTTGCCCGCAGATCTGATCGCTCGGTGCATCCGAGCGGTGCGGGCCACGCAGCACAGCACCAGCGGCGGATCCAGGGACACTGAGGTGAACGCGTTGGCCGTCATGCCGTGGCCGTGCTCGCCACCGGTGGTGAGCACGATGACGCCGGTGGCGAACTGCGCCATGACCTCGCGTAGCGAGGTTTGCGGTACGCCGTCTGGCGCGGTATCACGCGTCGGGTCAGCCTCCCCGTCCTCACCGCCCCGGGCTGCGGGAGCGGACAGTGCTTGCAAAGCCGCCTGGTGAGCGGCCCGCCCGTTGTCGACCACGTCATCCTCCACGGCTACGCGACATCAAGTCAGCAAAGCTGTTGCCAAGACCGACGGGCCCGCGTAGGGCGCGAGTGCCCGGCGCAGCTCCGCCGGTACCCGGGACGGCACCGTCGCTGTATTCGGCCCCCGCATGCAGGCGATCCGCTGCGCGCCCTTGGCTACCAGCTGCTCCTGATCGCCACGCAGCTGTATGTACTCGAAACTGAACTGGATCTGTGTCTGGGTCAGCTCGTCTAGCCGCATCCGCACCGACAGCTCGTCGAACGCGGTGATCTCGGCGAAGAATTCGCACTCAACCTTGAGGGTGAACAGCTTCAGGTCGCCTTGCAGCTCGGCGAGGATCGTCGGGGCCTTCTCCTTGAGGAACATCTCCCGGCAACGGCCCTGCCAGCGCAGGTAGTTCACGTAGTAGACGTTGCCGACCAGGTTGGTCTCCTCCAGTCCGACCGTGTGGCGGATCTCGAAGTACCGGTCCATGTCAGCGTTCCTTGTCTGCCAGCACGGCGAACACCACCGGGTCGGGCCGCTGGTTGATGGTGGTCACCCAGGTGGCGATGGTGGCATCGCCGGAGCAGAGCACCACCCAGCCATCGGAGTGCACCCGGCCGAAGCTGAGCGCCTGCGCCGACGCGCCGGTCTTGCGCAGGCACTCCAGCGCGCCCCAGATCCTGGTGGCGGCCACCGCCGGGGTATCGCCCGCCTCGCTCACGAGCAGGGTGCGTACGGGTAGCTGGGCCGCGCCGAGCAGCCCGGCCCAGTCCTGGTCGCTGCGCTCGATCGCGGGCTCGACGTCACAGCCAATCCGCCCGGCACCGGTGACGACCAGAGTCAGTCCTGCGCTGTGTGACGCGGACACCGAGATGCCGTCGGCCTCCGGCTTGCCGTCTGGGCGGTAGCGCAACCGTGCGGGACGGCCCAGCGCCCGGCTGGCGGCCAGCTCGGTCTGGGCCCGTCGATCCTGGGTGCTGCTCGGCTCATCGGCTGCCGGATCGGGCTCCACGACCACCGCGCGGCTACCGTCGAACACCCATTCCAGGGAACGCTCGAGATAGGGACCGAGCAGCACGGGCACCCAGGGTCCCGCTCCGGCCCGGGTCCGCACAGCGCGCAGGGTCAGGCCCTCCCAGCGCTCCACCAGGGTGCCCGCCGGGTCACGCACGTCCACGTCGTAGACATAGCTGTCGCCGTCCTGGAACCGCTCACGGGCGTCCGCCACCACGTACTCGGTGTCCTCATCGGGCCGAGTGGCCAGGTGCAGCCGCTCGATGCTCTGCGGCAGCAGCGTGGCGTCCGGGACGCAGCACTGGATCGCGTGCATCACCGCGTCACGGGTTCCTGGATCTGCCAGCAGCTGGTCCTGGGGCAGGAAGGGTGCGAACCACGAGGCTGGCGAGCTCGTGGACAGCTCCGCGATCGCGTGCCGGGCGCTGACCTTACGGTAGGCCAGCACCCGCTGGAACCGCTTGCCCTGGAAGAGAATCCCGCCGTATAGCTCGGTGACCGGATCAATCCGCACAGGCGGCAGCTCCGGACCGACCACCTCGCGCACCGCTCGTCTATCGGGCGGGGCTGGACGCGCCAGCCGCGCCCTGGCCCGGAAGTGGTCCGCGCCAAACCCGGTCTCCGCGCTGCGGATGACCACGTCCACGGTCGCGGCGTCGTGTACCAGGGCCGCCAGACGGACCGTGGTGGTCTCGCCGGGACGGACCACGATCGGTCGGAGAAACTCGACGTTCTCCAGCACGGGCGAACCTCGGTGACCGGTCACCGCAGTCGCGACCTGGGTCATCGCCTCCATACCCAGCACGGCAGGAAACAGCAGGTCGCCGTCGAGTAGGTGATCGTCAAGGTAAGGATCGCTGCCGCTGGACAGATCGGCCTCGGTGACCAGCTCGATGCCTGGGTAATCCACCACCACCTGGTCGAGGAATCGAGTGAGCGGCAAATCGCGGCGCCGCAGGGTCAGCGTCGGCAGGCCGCCGGTTCGGCCACTGACCACCACCACCGGCCCAGCCGAAGGATCAGCGAGCACCCGCCGGAGCACCGCGATGCCATTCTCGGTGGAGATCGGGGTGATGCCCTCACGCATCAGCGCCTCGACGACGCCGAGCCGCTCGCCCATACCCGCGCCCGACCACACCGACCACTCCAGCGCCAGGGCCCTCGCCCGCGGGTGGTCCCGCTGGAACCGCGTGGTCAGCTCGGTCATCCAGTCGTTCGCTGTCGCGTAGTGTGCTTCTCCACGCAAGCCAGCGCGGCCGATGATGCTCCCGAAGGTGACGAGTAGCTTGATCCGATCTGGGTCTACCGCGTCGAGCACCACGCGCAGGCCATCGATCTTCGGCGCCAGGGTCCGGCGGAACGCATCCTCGTCGAGGCTGGTCAGCGCGGTCGGCTCGTTGCGCCCCGCGCCGTGCAGCACTGCGGTCACCGGGCCGAGGTGGGCCCTGATCCGCTCGAGCGCCGCGGTGACTTGCTCGGCGGAGGTGACGTCTGCGCGCTCGTAGCGGTAACGCAGACCCGCGGAAGCCATTCGGGACAGGTTGGCCGCGAGCTCGGTGTCCTCGGCTGGGTCGGCTCGCCCGAGCAGCGCGAGCCCAGCGGAGGAGTCCGAGGCGATCGCGATCGCGCACTCCGCGGTGATGCCCTTACCGCCGCCGGTGAC
>DASTBN010000067.1:0-8218 GCA_035712045.1 Pseudonocardiaceae bacterium | reverse complement strand
GGCCACCTGTTGCCGAGGAATTGGCCGCTGCGTTCTTCCGGCGGCATGGGTGCAGTCCCGCAGAAGGCCATCGGCGGCCAGCTGGGCGGACTCCGTCATCCCGCACAGGGTCTCCAGCCGATCTGCGGGTGTTTTCTCCGCTGTGGCGCTCAACAGGCCGGTCAGCTGGCTCAGCCCGCCGAACAGGTCCCGGAGCGCAACCCCAGCGGCGGCGAGATCGCGGCTGTCCAGCTCCGATCCACAGCGAACCCTGTAGAGAGCCGCAGTGATCGCCTCAGTGGCCTCGTCGATCAGCAGCACCGGCAACGCGGCACGATCGTCCGCCCAGTATGTCTCATCCAGACCAAGGACAGCCTCTTCGGCACAAGTGCCCATCTATGGATGCCTTCCCTCGTCAGCGTGCGGTTCGGGTTCAATCCACGCCATCGATCCGCGCCAGCTCGCATCAGGCCCGGTGACTGGTGGCGTGCGCGCGAGTACCCCCCGTTCCCACGCGGGTAAACATGAGTCCACCCGAACGGCGGAGCCTCGTGCCGGGACGGCGTCCACCACCTGCCCGCTACCGCGCGGCCCCATCATCACGGGCTGGTGAGGAAGGTTGTAACAGCGGCCCGGCTCACCGGGCTGCTCGTTTGGGTCGAGTGACCAGCCCCCGGGATGACGACGAGACGGCCCTGGGGCGCGTGCGCGGCCTCCTGCTGGGCCCACTGCAGCGGGGTGGATAGGTCATGGTCACCGGCGAGCAGCAGCACCGGGACCGCCGGCAGGTCATGGCCCGCCGGGACGGGCACCACGGGGGTGGATGGCCATTCCTCGCAGGTCACCGCGATGCCGTTGGCGGCGGCGGTGGCCCGGTCGTAGGGGAAGAACGCCGAGTCCGGCAGCGCGGCCACCGCTTTCTGGGTCGCCTCGGCCCGGCCGGGCACGGGGGTGGCGGCATCACCCCACGGCCCGCGCAGATCTACGCACAACGTGGCGGCATGCAGGCCCTGGCTGAGCTGCTCGGCGGACGCGGCCTGGGCTCGGTGCGTGTCAGTGATGATCTTCTCAAGCTTCGTGGCATCACCACCCGCAGTGTCGTGCAGCGCGGCCAGCGCACCGGCCAGGCGCGGCCTGCCGATGCTCAGCGCGGTGAGGGTGTCGAACAGCTCCGGGCCGTCGTGACGGGCGGCCACCACCTGAGACAGATCCCGCACCGGATCGCCTGGGCATCCGATTTCCTGGCACACCATCCGCAGCACCTCCGCAGTGCGGCTGATCGCGCCCAGTTCCAGCGGATCCAGTGTGCTGTGCGGCACCACCGAGTCCAGGACCAGCCGGGACACCCGGTCGGGATGGGTGATCGCGTACCGTTCGGCGACGAAGGTGCCGTAGGAGACGCCATCGAAACTCAGCTTGTCCACGCCCAGCGCCTGGCGTAGCGCGTCAAGATCGGCGACGGTGTCAGCGGTGCTGTAGTACTGCCGGCTGATCCCGATCGCCTGGGCGCACTCCCGCACCGCGGCCGCCGGTGGCACAGTCAGGTCTGATGTGCCCATCACCTCCTGCAGTTGCGGGCACCGCAACGCCGCCCGGCCGGTACCACGCTGGTCGAGGAGGACCAGCCGGTAGTCGCGGATCACCGCAGGCTCCAGCCGACGTCCCAGCCGGGTCGCGAAGGACACGCCCGGCTGACCCGGGCCACCGGTGAGAAGGACCAGTACCCCGCGTGGTGCGGTCGCGTTGTCGGTCATCGCGACCTGAAGGGTCAGCTGATCGGCGGGCCGGAGACCGGGATGCAGGCCCGCGTGATCCAGCGGCACGGTCAGCGCCGCGCAGCTGAACGTAATGCTTCCCGGGCCCGGAGTCGCGGCGTCCTGGTCACAGGGATGAGTGCCGCTGAGCACCGGCGCCGGATCCGATTCGGCCGGGACCGGTGCGGCTGCGCACGCTCCGGGGCACGCTCCAAGCAGCACGGCCAAAGCGGCCAGGGTGACCCAACGCCGAGATCGCATACCCGGATTGTGATCCACTCACCCCTCGCGCCGACACGCGCCTGGCCGACCCCCGACGGTGAGCGAGCAAGCATCACCCGAATGCCGCAGCTGGTACGGCTCAGCTGGCACCGGTGAAGGTGAAGGCCAGGATCGCTCCCGGGTTGGCGAGTTTCTCGGTCGGCGGGCCAAACTTGGGCCCGGTCAGGCCGGTGCTGTCGGTGGCGATGTAGACGGTCCGGTAGTCCAGGCTCAACGCCAGATCCCGGTACCGGTTGGTGGTCTTGAAGAACTCGGTGAGCTCGCCCCGCACCGAGCCGCCGTCGGGGGTGAGCCGCAGTGAGTAGAGCGCGCCCTTTTTCAGGCTCGTGATCAGCAGCGAGTCGCGCCAGCCCGGGAAGCCCTGGCCAGCGGGCACGTAGTCGATGCTGGAGGGCGCGATCGACGGCCAGCAGATGTACGCCTGATCGCCGCAGGCCGGGTCCTGGAAGTTGTATCCGCTGGGCACGGTATAGAAGGTCGCGAGCGGCTCGGTGTAATCGGGGCTGTTCCACGCGGTTTCGCGCTGCTGAGGAACGGACGGCGGGATCGTGTAATTGTCGTAGCGCAGCCCGGCGCACGGCGGATTGACGGACGCCGACCAGTTCCCGTACACGTAGGACTTGTCGTCCCGGAAACCGGCGACGTGGGGCCAGCCGTAATTGCGCCCGGCCTGGATCAGGTTGATCTCATCATCGGATTTGGGGCCGTGTTCCGCCGAGAAGAGCCGTCCCCCCGGCCCGAATACCAGGCCCTGGGGATTGCGGTGCCCATACGAGTAGATATGGCTGCGCACACCCTTGATCACGGGGTTATCCACCGGGATGCCGCCATCGAGGTCGAGCCTCAGCGTCTTGCCGGCGTAGGCGGCCCAATTCCGGGCACGGACATCGTCGATGGTGGGAATGTCCTGCGCGCGGATCGGTTCGCAGGCGCGCTGGAACTGATTGTTCCCCTGGTCCCCGATCGAATAGTAAAGCTTCTGATCGGGGCCGACCAGCAAGCGTGCCGAGTTGTGGTCCGTGCTGGCGGGCAGGTCCGTGATCAAGTCTGTGGGCTGGCCCAGCGTCCGCGCCGCCGGGTCATAGGTGAAGCGGGCTATCTTGGCCCGCCGGTCGGTCCCGGGACCCGGGTCGGCGTCATAGGTGTAGGCGAGATAGACGTCATTGCTGCCGCGCAGGAAATTCCGCTGAAACGCCATGCCGAGCAGGCCGTCCTGGCTCTCGGTCGCGTACACGTCGGCGATCGTGGCGGCGGTGCTCTTCGACCCATCCGCCGGGTTCACCCGGGTCACTCGCTTGCCCATTTTCTCCGTGACCCAGAGGAACCCGTCGGGACCCATCGTGATCTCGTATGGATCCGCTAAGCCAGTGGTCAGGACCCGGAACGTGAACGCCTCACCCGCCGGTGCCGCTGTCCCCGGCCGCTGGTGCGCATCGGCCGCGCATCCAGTGACCAGCAGCGGGAGCAAGGCCGTCACTGTCAGGAACCGCTGCGCCCATCGGCCCAGACGGGGACGGCGGCATCCAGTGATTGCCCAGTTACCAAAGGTGACCATGAGCGGATGCTACGGCAGTGTCTCAGCAGGGGTGGGTCTCAGTAGGGGTGGGGCGCGATGGCGCGGCGGCCGCCCGCGCTGCCGCGGATCACCAGCGCGACCAGCACTCCGAGCAGGAAGCCCAGCACGTGCGCCAAGTAGGCGACGGACCCCTCGGAGATCACGTAACCGGAGGTGTAAGCCCACTGCAGCAGGAACCATAGGCCGAGCACCAGCCACGCGGGCAGCCGCAGCGGGATGAAAAATAGCACTGGCACCAGGCTCCACACGCGCGCCCGGGGATAGAGGACCAGATAGGCTCCCAGCACGCCGGCGATAGCACCGGAGGCACCAATGAGCGCCTCGGGTGAGTCGGGGTTGGCCAGGGCGAAGCCGTAGGTGGCGACGACCCCGCACGCGAGATAGAACAGCAGATAGCGGAGTCGGCCGAACCGGTCCTCGATGTTGTTACCGAAGATCCACAAGAACAGCATATTGCCGAGCAGGTGCCACCAGCTGCCGTGCAGAAACAGTGACGTCAGGGCGGAGACCGCCGGTATCTTATGGTAATCCGGCCTGGTGGCGGGGCACTGACCCCGCGAGTCCGCCACCGCGTGGCTGTCCGCGACCTCCCGCTTGGGCTGGTTGTGCGTCAGTTCTTCGGGGATCGCCGCGTAGTGGTCGAGGAACGCCTGCCCCTGGCAGGCCTGGCGAGCGGGGTCCGCCGTCGTGATCCCCGCGGCTGGGGTGAGCAAGAAGACAACGATGTTCGCCGCGATCAGCACGTAGGTGACCCATGGGGTGCGCAGCACCGGGTTAACGTCACGGACGGGGATGACCATCCCACCAGCTTGCCGCTTATCCCCGCCGGTGCGGATTATGGCTCATTAACTCACAGCTACCTCGATAGGCGACATCGATTCGCCCTCTTCCCGCGGGTTACGCTGGGCTTCCTCAGGGGAGGTGCGGTGAGCTACAGCCTTGGAGTGGACCTCGGCACGACGTTCGTCGCGGCCGCGACCGCCTCCGCTAACCGGGCCACGATGTTCACCCTGGGCGATCGTGATGTGGCGATCCCCGCAGCCGTCTATCTGCGGGAGGACGGCGCGCTGGTGACGGGTGAGGCGGCCGTGCTGCGGGCGGTGAGTGATCCGGATCGGGTGGGGCGGGAGTTTAAGCGGCGGCTGGGTAATCCCACTCCGGTGACATTGGGCGGGCAGTCGTTCGCGGTGACGGCGTTGCTGGGGGCGTTGCTGCGGGATGTGCTGGTGCGGGTGACTGCGACGGAGGGGGCGGGGCCGGAGCGGGTGGTGCTGACGCATCCGGCGAATTGGGGGCCGTTTAGGCGGGCGTTGTTTGAGGAGGTGGGGGCCTACGCCGGGCTGGAGTCGCCGCCGATGGTGACGGAGCCGGAGGCGGCGGGGGCGCATTACGCGGCGTCGCGGTTGCTGGCGGAGGGTCAGACGGTGGGGGTGTATGACCTGGGCGGGGGCACCTTCGATGCGACGGTGCTGCGTAAGCGGGCCGGGGGTGTGGACATCCTGGGGACGCCGGAGGGGATCGAGCGTCTGGGGGGTGTGGATTTCGATGAGGCGGTGCTGTCGTTTGTCGATCATGCCGCGGATGGGGCTTTGGGGGAGCTGGATCCGCGGGATGTGCGGGCGGCGGCGGCGCTGGCGCGGTTGCGGGCGGATTGCGTGCTGGCCAAGGAAGCGCTGTCGGTGGATACCGAGACGGTGGTGCCGGTGTTTTTGCCGGGGCGGCATTTCGAGGTGCGGATCAGCCGGGCGGAGTTCGAGGATCTGATCCGGGCCCAGATCGAGTCGACGGTGGGGGCGCTGGCGCGGACGCTGGCCTCGGCCGGGGTGAGCCCGGGGCAGCTCAGCGCGGTGCTGCTGGTGGGGGGATCCTCCCGGATCCCGCTGGTCGCCCGGATGGTCTCCGCCGAGCTGGGCCGGCCCATCGTGGTGGACACCCACCCCAAATACGCCGTCGCCCTCGGCGCCGCCACCCTCGCCGATGAGGCGGCGTCGAGAGCCGCCCCCCTGGCGAACGCCCTCGGTGGCCCGACGGTGATCAATCTGGCCAGCGGAATCCCGCCGCAGCGCGTCGCCCAGCGTGAGCAGGCGGCCATCCCGGTGCCCGGGACCCCGGCGACGCCACCCATCAGGAGACCCGAGCCGGTGGTGAAGCCCCCCAGCGTGGCCCCGCCACCACCGCCTCCCAGATTCCCGCCACCGATCAACGGTCATGGCGGAGCCGGGTCCACCCCGGCCGGGTCGCGGTCTCCAGTCCCGCCGGCGCTGTCGCCTACCGTGATCGCGCCCAAGTCCCCGCCGGTCCCGCCCGCGCCCCCGCAGCGACCCGCCGATGGAGGCGTCGGCCGCGGTAAGGAAAGTAAAAGTAAGGTACTGGTTGTCGCGGCAGGCGTCCTGATGGGAATCCTCGTGCTGGTGGTGGCCGTCGCGCTGGGCTACTACTACGTGGGCCCGGTGTTTCGAGAAACCCCCCAGCCCGGTCCGGCCTCGTCCGCGTTCCCTGGGCCGGAGGTCCCGATACCGGCTCTGGGCACCGCCATCCCGGTGGGGAAGACCCCGGCCTTCGTCGCGATCTCACCCAACGGCAGGCAGGCTTACGTCGCTAACACGGAGCCTCAGAAGGTCACCGTGGTGGACACCGCGGTCAACCAGGTGACCGCGACTCTTGACATCCCGGACGGGCCGCCCAGGTTCCTCGCGTTCGCACCGGATGGCCGCAAGCTCTATGTGACCCTTTTCAACGACCAGAGGACTATCCACGCGATCGATGTGATCGATACCAGGTCGAATACCGTGATCGCGACGGTCCAGCAGCCCGCCCGGCCGTTCCTCCCGGCGGTCACCGCCGACGGGAAACGACTCTTCGTGCCGAATCACGACGTCGCGGCGGTCTCGGTGATCGATACCGGCACCAACGCCGTCATCTCGAAGATCGCGGTCGCGCCTAACCCGCATGCGGTCGTGTTCTCCCCGGACGGCCGCCTCGCCTACACCGCCAACCACGAGTCCAACCTGGTCTCAGTGATTGACGTCGCCGCGCTCAAGGTGGTCGCGACCATTCCCGTCGGGGTCAGCCCGCATGCCGTCGAGGTGAATCCGCGGCTGCCGGTGGCCTACGCCGTGAACTATGACGGCAACACGGTGTCGGTGATCGACACCTCGGCCAACCGGGTCACCGCCACCATCCCGGTGGGACGCAACCCGAGAGACATCAGCTGGGCTCCGGATGGCCGGTTCGCTTATGTCGTCAATGAGGGCAGTAACACCGTGTCGGTGATCGATGTCGGGACGCGGAAGGTCACCGCGACGATCCCTACTGGAGCGTTCCCAGTCAGCATCGCGGTGCAGCCCAGCGCCGAGCAGGCCTACATCAGCAACCTCAACGGCGGGACGCTGACCGTGCTGGAACTGAGCGGTTGATCACCACGGGAACCACCCAGGCGATCAGCAATACCAGTGTGAGCAGCGCATACGAATCACCGATGAGATGCTGACCGGCTCGCCACCCAAGTTCGCGGCTATCCCCTCTTGGCAGGAAATTGTGCGCTCCGATGGAGAACGTGGCGGCGGTGATCACGGTCGCGGCGATCCATCCCGGTGACTGGGTGCGTACCGCCCGCGCCGCCATCGCCAGCAGCGCCGGCACGATCCACACCCAGTGGTGTGACCAGGAGACCGGCGACAGCAGCAGGCCAGCCGCGCCAGTGATCGTGATCGCCAGCACCGGATCTCCCGCTCGCGACGCCCGCGTGACACCGGCTCCCGCCGCGGCCAGCACCACAATGGCGGCGAGCAGCCATAACCCCGACTGGATCGGCGGGGACAGCCCCAGCCTGGCCAGCGCGGCCCGCAGGCTCTGATTGCTCGCGTACGGCGAGCCGGAAAGACCTCCCGCGCCAGCGAACCCCCCGAACCAGTAGCGCACCGACTCCCCTGGCAGCACCACGAAGCCGACCGCGGTGGCGAGCGCGCCGGTGGCGCCCGCCACCAGGGCGGCCCGCACATCCCGGCGGAGCAGGAAGTACAGCACGAACACCGCAGGTGTCAGCTTGATCGCGGCCGCTACGCCGACAAGCAGGCCTCGGGGCCAGCGTGGTTTCCCGGCCAGGCAGTCAGCGGCGACGAGCGTCATCAGGAACAGGTTGACCTGGCCGAACCTGATCGTCTCCCGGACCGGTTCGAGCCACAGCGCCAGCGGCAGCGCGGCCCCGCTGATCAGCACCGCGTGCGGCCGGTCGAGGGCCGGCCACAACCGTCGCAGCGACAGGTAGATCGTCACGGCGAGCCCGGCGATCATCAGGCCGAAGTTGGCCACCCTCGCGAGGCTCCACGGGATCACCGCGAGCGGCAGCAACGCGATGGCGGCGAAAGGCGGGTAGATGAACGGCAGCCTCACCCCGTCGTGGGTCGGTGGCAGCGTGCCGTACATGTCCCCGCCGTCCCACCACTGGCGCACGCCGAGCCGGTACACGTCGAGATCGATGAACGTGTGAAAGCACTGGTACACCGTCGCGATACCGGCTACGGCCAGTAGCGCCACAGCGGCCAGCCACCGTACGGACAAAACCGACCACCCTTCGCCAGCTGCGTCGCCTGGGCAGCGGGGTGGTAGATATCTACCGCATGATCGT
>DASTBN010000066.1:0-2400 GCA_035712045.1 Pseudonocardiaceae bacterium | reverse complement strand
GAGCGGGTGAGCGTTGTCGCGCAAGGCACGGACCCCAGCGGCGGACCGTGGAGCCCGGGCGCCCGGGCTGGGTGGCGATCCGCCGGTACCCCATCCCGCGGGCGCTGGCCCGCACCGCCGTGCCGATCACCGCGGTGGTGCCGGCACGACGCGGCAGCGCTGCGGTGAGCAGCAGCACCTGGGTGCCGCCACAAGACCCGCATCGGGCTCGCCGGGGCCACGGCCGCAGCGCGCCTGACCCCGCCTCACGGACCTCGCGGGCCCGCGCGTCTCCCACCGGCGCAGTGGGCCCCCGCATCCCGGGCAGGCCAGATTGCCGACGGCCAGCTCCGCCCCGGCCCACTCCAGATCCACGATCCCGATCACCGCAGTGTCGTTTCAGCACAGCGCACGAGCGTGGCCTATCACGCCCCGGCGCGGCAGAGGCCAACTGGTGTTGCGTTGGCCCATAGCCAGATCCGTCCGCTGGAGGAGCACAGTCAGCTCTTGGGGTGGGAGAGGTCATAGACGGTCTGGCCGCCGACGGTGCTGGCGGTGAAGTGCTGCTCGACCCACTGGCTGATCTCCGAGCCAGATCCCCGGCCAAACCCGCCCGGTCCACCCGGGCGCCCCGGTCCCTGACCGGCCCGGTCACCCGGGAGGCCGCCCGGTCCACCGCCTCGTCTGCCGAACATGCCACCGGCAATGAAGTATCGAACCTGCCCAGTGGCCACGTAGGACGTGAACTGGGCCAGGGTCGGGGCGGGGTCGGAGCCCATGAAGCCGCCGATGCCGATCACCGGGGTACCACTGGCCAGTTCCAGGGAGGCCGCGGCGGAGCTGGTCTGCGTCGCGGCCGACCACGTGGTGTGCGTGGACTTCAGCAAGGTGATGAGTGCGGTGTTGGTCGAGGCGCCTTCCTGGCCGAACGGCTGACCGGGCCCGCCGCCTGTGCCGCCTCGGCGCTCTGCGCTCATTCCCGGGAAACCACGGGGGAAGCCGCCCGGCCCAGCCGAGTCGTCCTTGGTGAGCGTGGGTCCCGCGGTGACGATCGGCCCCGATCGCGGGGTGAGCGCGGTCTGGGCCGCGTAGGCGGCCGGGGTGAGCAACCCCGCGATCAGCGCACCGGCGACGGCGGCCGCGAGCCAGCGACGCCCGCCGCGCGGCACGAGGAACGCGGCCGCGGCGGCCAGCCCGACGAGCAGGACCACCCAGCGCAACCAGGGCAGGAACTCCGGCGACCAGCCGAGCATCGTCCACGCCAGCACTGCCGTGACCACAGTCGTCGCAGCGAAGGTGATCCGGCCGAGCGATTTGCCCCGTACTCGCCAGACCTCGCGGGCGCCGATGCCGATCACCCCGGCGATTCCGGGAGCCAGCGCGACGGTGTAGTACTGGTGGATGATGCCGCTCATGTAGCTAAACACCAGGGCAGTGACCAGCATCCAGCCGCCCCACAGCAGCAGCCCGGCGCGGACCAGGTCGGTTCGCGGGGCGCGGCGAGTCAGCATGAGCGGGGAGCGCGCCGTCTCGCGCAATCCGTCGTCACTGCGCAGTATGGCGGCAGTCGCCGGAAGATCACGGAGGAAATCAGCGATTTGCCGGTCGTTGAGCGGCCGAAGCTCAACGACGCTGCGAATGTCGAGATCTCGATGTGCCCCCTTCAAAGGCGTTTGGACGGCCAGCCACTACGAGTGATCGGATGGGTGCGAGCTGCTGGACGAGTTCCTCGCGAACAGATCCGCCCTTGTCTTCAGCCCGATTCTGCGTAGTCGGCACTTCATCCAGGCCGTCCACCAGGAGCACGGCTCGATCTGATCGGATCAGCTTGCCGATGACCGTTCGAAGGAGCGGCACCTCGCGACCGATCCACTCGACAAGGCCCAGCTCTGTCCGTCCCTCCGCTCCCCACGTTGCTGCGGAGACCAGGACAGGCACCGGCGCTTCCGGACGTTCCTAGGGCTGCTGTCGAGTTCCGCTCATCGGCAGAAGAGGGCATTCCGTTGCGTTGTGATCCGCGCGGCTGGGCTGGTTAGCCTATATGGACCGAACCGGGTGTTCCGTGGAGTAATGTGAGTTTCGCGGTGTGTGAGTTTTTTGCCTGGCTGGGTGGGGGCCGGAGGTGATCAGGGTACTGGCCGAGCCGGGTGGATAGCATGATCCTCAGTGAGGGGTGAGGACCGCTGCCTCGTCGAGGTGTACGGCTTGGTGGAGATGGGTCTAGTGCTCGTCTGATCACCGGGAGCTGGCATCACGATGGGCACTCGGGAGGCCAAGCGCGGCGCGTTCGCGTTCCTCGCGCCAGCCGTGACTCACCAGCGAACAGGCTTGCCCCGGGAGCCATGCCGCTGCCAACCGTGGAGTGAGGAGACAGGATGCCCGGTGATCGTGACACCACCGCGTTTCGGTCCGCACGAGTCG
>DASTBN010000065.1:0-2406 GCA_035712045.1 Pseudonocardiaceae bacterium | reverse complement strand
GCGAAGCAGGCGTGCCGCTGCCGATGCCCCGCCCGGACGTGCTGGGACGAAACGGCACGTTCGTGGGGCTGCGCAAGTACCAGTCGCAGGTCGGGACGTTCAACCGATTCCTGCACGAGCACGCTGGGACGGAGCAGGAGCTGCTCGCGGCGAAGCTGGTGGGCCGCTGGCGCAGCGGCCCACCATTGACGCTCGCGCCCACGCACGACGACCCGGCGCTCGGCGCGGACCCGCGCCGCAACAACGACTTCACCTACGCCGCCGATCCGCACGGCCGGCAGGTGCCGCTCGGCTCGCACATGCGGCGCATGAACCCGCGCGACACCACCATGGCCCTACTCACCGACGTGAACGTCCACCGCATCATCCGGCGCAGCACGACCTACGGGGCACCCTACAACCCCGACGCGACCTCCGAGCAGGACAACGACATCGCCTGCGGGATCCACTTCATCTTCATCAGCGCCAAGGCAATGGCCACGATGGAGTTCCTGCAACAAGAATGGATAACGGATGGATCGGGGACCTCCGCCACTCCAGCGGGCCACGCTGATAAACGAGCCGAACCCATCCTGAAAGCCGTCGCAGCCGTCAGACCTAACTCCAGCGGCTCTCAGTAGAGCCGTCTTTAACGCCGCATAACCGGTTCGTGCGCGTTCGTGTGGACGGTGGTGCCGCGTAGCGATACCGGGTGGCGGAGTTTCCCGCGCACACAGGCCACCGGGCTGCTGGCCACTGACTTCTTCACCCTCGACACCATCCGGATCCTTAACCAGCCCACCCGGGGCACTTCGGGCGAACGCGATCTGCGAACGACTGATCGGAACCCTGCGCCGCGAGCTGCTCGACAGGATCCTGATCGTCAACGAACGCCACCTACGCCGGATCCTCACGGCCTATCCGCACCATTTCAACAGCGCCCGGCCACACCGGACGCTGAGGCAACTCTCACCGGCCCAAGCCGGAACCGAGCCTCCCAAGTGATCAATCTCGTCCACTACCAGATGTGCCGAGAACGATCCCCGGCGGGCTCACCAGCGAGTACCAGATCGCAGCGTGATCGCGCCGGGTAACGATAAACCTGCAGGTCAAGCCCCAAATCACATATTCGAGCCCACACGATGCCGTCGATCAACGGGAGAGTACGACCCCCTCCTCGGTCATCCACAGGTTGCAAGCATCAGATCAGTCACTGATGAGTTGCTGGGCGCGTTGGTGAGACACTCCGAAGAGGGTGCCGATGTCTCGGACGGTGACGCCTTGCTGGGCGAGTTCGCGGGCCACCTCGCGGCGTTTGCGGCGGGCGGCGTCGAGGTCGTCGCGGGCCGTCTCGGCGAGTTTCTCGGCCGCGGCGAGTCCGGCGGCAAGGTCAGGGGCTAGTTCGGCGTGCACCTCAACCTCGATCTCCCTGGCAGGCTGTCCGGACACGAACGCGATGGCCTCACGGTGAACCTCAGCGGCTTTGGTGAGGCTGCGGACCTGCGACAGAGCGCCGGGAAGCTGATCGCACTGCACCATCCACCAGCCGCCAGAGCGGCGCGCGGTCGCCGTGTAGCGGGTCACCTGGCCCATCACCTCTCGCCGAGGGCCGGGGTGAGTTGCCGGAAATCGCCTCGGCCAGTTAGTCGGCGATCTCGCTGTGGCGGGGAATCGTGGTAGCGACGATGCCGCAGCGGATACCGGTGTGGCGGGTCAGCTCGTACATCTGGACATCGCCTCCGGCTTTCTTGGCGCCTTGCCTGATCTTCCTGATGACGGCTGACCGCTTCACTAGGTTAGTCTAGGTTGTCCTAGACACGCTATCGTTAGGTAGGCTAGACGAGTGGTCGGCATGATCTCCGCTGGCGCGGCGGCCTGAGCGTGGCCACGCCGGGATGCATCCCAGCCGGCTGGGCGTGGCACTCCCTGCCAGCGGTTGAGCGGAATGTCCACCAGGTCGGCTCCAAGGGCTGCCGCACGTGAGCGCGCGCATTGGCCTGGACCGCGGCCTGACCGCTCACGGGAGCTATCAGGGCAAGCAGCGCGACCAAGTCCCTTCCCCGCGTGAGCGTCCAGACCAGGGTGGTCAATCCGAGAGTCCGATCGATCTGGACCGGCTCCTGAGAGACGCGGCGCCTACCGTGTCGACGTCATCAAGAGCCGGTCACGCCCGCTCTACCGCAGCTATCTCCTTGGCCCGGCGACGTCTGCCGGCCGACGGTCGTCTCGCCGTGGTGGGCGAGTCGCATTACCAGCCCGCCCTTCACTGCGCGGCTGGTGGGGTCGTGGCCGGAACCGACTTCGATCAGCACCCGCCAGTCGTCGCGCTGCTCGTTCCGGAACCCGAGAACCCATACGACCTCCACGCGGTACGGGTGGACATCGTGACCGGCGCCCATACCGAAACGGCCGGCTACCTCAGTCGCT
>DASTBN010000064.1:0-3034 GCA_035712045.1 Pseudonocardiaceae bacterium | reverse complement strand
GGGCCACCTCCCACCTCAGACGCTGGTTGACGGGCGGAGTCTGTGGCTCAGTGGCCATGAGAACGGTGCCGTCACCAGCGAGATGGTGCCCGCGCTGATCGCGGCCAGTGCCGGGCGGCAGCACAGCGGCGCGCGCCTCGCCCGGCGCGTCTTCCATGCGGTGGCCGGACGGCTCTCAGACACCGCCCAGGACGGCGCGCTCACGCTCTGCCAGCACCCGCCGCAGGAGCTTGCCGCAGTTTGAGCGCGGGACGTCGACGACGAACTCGAAGATGCGGATCTTCTTATACGGGGACACCCGATCGGAGACAAAGCGCCCCAGCTCATCAGCCGAGACCGGTGAGCGGAGCACGACGAACGCCTTCGGCACCTCCCCGGCCTCCTCATCCGGGCACCCCACGACCGCCGCGTCGGCGACCGCTGGGTGACCGAGCAGCACGCCCTCAAGCTCGGCGGGCGCGACGTTGTAACCGCTGTATCTGATCAGCTCATCGCAGCGGTCGACAACCCGGAACCAGCCTTCGACATCCCGCGAAGCGATGTCCCCGGTGTGCAGCCAGCCCGCCTGATCGATGATCCCGGCGGTGGCCCGCGGATCATTCAGGTAACCCCGCATCATGGCGGGAGTCCGGATCAGCAACTCACCCAGCTCACCCAGGTCGAGATCAGCGCCAGTGACACGGTCGACCACCCGGCACTGGACGCCGGGCAGCGCGGGGCCGATCGATCCCGGGTCATCCCGGCCGGCGTCCGTGGCCATGTGCGTCGCCCCGCCGAGCTCGGTCATGCCGTAGCCCTGCTTGACCCGGCAGCCCAGCCGGTCGGCGACCGATCGCGCCACCCCCGCGCTCAGCGGCGCGGCAGCGGAGGAGATGATTTCCAGGCTGGACAGGTCGTAGTCATCCACGACGGGATGCCTGGCCAGCTGCAGCACGATCGGTGGCACGACCTCCGCCCGGGTGACGCGGTGGTCCTGCACCGCCCGCAGGAACGCCTCCAGATCGAAGCGCGGCATCGTGACGAGGGTGGCGCCCTCATGCAGGGCGAGGTTCATCGTGACCTGCATGCCATAGATGTGGGACATCGGCAGTACCGCGATCATGACGTCCGTGGACCGGACCAGCTGCACCAGCCGGGTCTGGCTCAGCGAGGCGACCAGCGCGCGGTGACTCAGCATGACGCCCTTAGGCTGGCCGGTCGTGCCGCTGGAATAGATCAGCAGGGCGGTGTCATCGGCACTGACCTGGATCCCGGGCGCGGGATGACGCTGATCGAGCAACCCGTCGAACGGCGTGGCCCCGGCGGCGGCGCCGAACACGAACACCTCACGGACCCCGGCCGTCGCGGCGGTGCCGACCTTGTGCTTGAACAGCTCAGCGGTGGTGATCATCCACTGGGCCCGCGAGTGCCGCAGTTGCCGGATCAGTTCCGTGCGACTCGCCATCGCGCTGATGGGCGTGACCACCGCCCCGGCGCTGAGGGCGGCGTGGTAAGCGATCACGAAGTCCGCCCCGTTGGGGCCGCACAGCATCACGACGTCGCCCCTGGCCACGCCGTGAGCGGCCAGGCCAGCGGCGGCGCGGCTCACGGCCGCGGTCAGCTCCTGGTAGGTCAGCGACGCACCGGTCACGCTGTCGATCAACGCCGTGCGCTCCGACCACCACCAGGCGTGCTCGAAGACGTAACCAGCGAGGGGGAGCTCACTCAACACCAATTCGGGGTACCAGCTGGCTGCCGTCATATCAAGAGGAGTGTCACCGGCCACAGCCAGATACGAAGCTCACCCCATCGAAGGAATCGCGGCGAGCAGAGTGGTGAGGGGGCGATCGTGGGCGTTATGGCCCATCAGGCCGATGCGCCAGCCGGTACCAGCCAGAGGGCCCAGGCCAGCGCCAACTTCGATGCCGAAATCGACGCGCAATCGTTTGCGGGCGGCGGCGTCGGACGTGCCTTCGGGCAGGCGGGCGGCGGTGAGCTGCGGCAGCCGGTGGCCCGGTTCGGCGAACAGCTCGAAACCGTGCTCGGGCAGCGCCGCCTGCAGCCGTTCCCCCACGCGGGCGTGGCGCTCCCACACCGAGGGCAGGCCTTCCTCCAGCAGCCGTCCCAGGCCGGCGTGCACCGCCGAGATCAGCGTTGAGCTCGCGGTGTGGTGGTATCGGGGGGGATCGCCCAGGTAGTAGGCCTCCAGCAGGCTCAGGTCCTGGTAAAACGAGCACACCGGGCGTTCCCGGTCACGGATCCGCGCCGCCGCCCGCTCGGAGAGCGTGACCGGCGCGATCCCCGAGGGAGCGCCCAGGCACTTCTGGGTCGCCGAGTAGCAGGCGTCGACGCCCCAGGCATCCACCTCGACCGGGATCCCGCCCAGCGAGGTGACGGTATCGAGCAGCAGCAGCGTGCCGGTGTCCCGCAGCGCCCGCAGCGGGGCGATCTCATTGCGCACCCCAGTGGAGGTTTCCGCGTGCACCACCGCGACGAGCCTGGCTCGCGGCGCGGCACGCTGGGCGTCAAGCAGGGCCTGCGGGTCCAGGGCCCGACCCCACGGGGCGGTCACCGCCTGCACCTGGGCGCCCAGGCGGCGGGCCACCTCGCACAGCCGTTCGCCGAAATAGCCGTTCACCCCGACAATGGCCAGATCACCCGGCTCGAGCAGGCTGGCCAGGCACGCCTCCATACCCGCTGATCCGGTGCCGCTGACCGGGAGGGTAAGCCGGTTGCGGGTGCCGAACACCGTTCGTAGTCGTTGCGCGGTCTCAGCCACCAGGGCGAGGAACTCGGGATCCAGATGCCCGAGCACCGGGCGGCTCAGCGCCTCGATGGCCTCCGGGTAAGGGTTGGAGGGTCCTGGCCCGAGGAGCAGACGATCAGAGTGCACGAACCGATCTTGCCACGCCTAGGTAACGTCGGGCGCTGTGGAGAGCCTGCGGGGCGTGCGGAACTGGCCGACCCGCGCGGTGGCCGTCGCGGTCGTCGGGGCCTCTGGTGTGGTGGCGGGCGCTTACGGCCCGCAGGAGCGGCCATTCCCGCTCGCCTCGGT
>DASTBN010000063.1:0-2530 GCA_035712045.1 Pseudonocardiaceae bacterium | reverse complement strand
GTCTGGGCGAATCGCACGAAGTCCGCCGCAGCGGCGCGCTGCTGGGCGTCGACCCACGGGGCTTCCAGCACCGAGAGCGGGCAATCCACGAAGAACGTGCCGTCGCGAGGGTAGACCGGCACCAGCGGGTTTCCCGGCGGGGCGATCCGCTGCTGGGTAACGCCGTCCTCGCTGATGACGCCGCGGTTGTAATCCCACAGCGTCTTCTCGGTCGTGGTGAGCCCCGAGATCAGGCCGTGGATGTCGCCACTGTCCTCGGCCTGGCGGTTCCGCCACGCGAAATGGTCGTCAGAAGCCGCGTAGTGGACATTCGCCAGCTCGGCCCGCCGCACCGCCCCGGCCAGGCGAGGATCGGACATCTCCTCGGCCCGCACGGTGCCTGGATGCCCGGCCAGCGCGGCATACTCGGCGAGGAGCCCGTATAACCCGCTCGAGGTCATCTCCGGGCTGGCCCGGCCCACCCGGAAAGGGCCCCACTCCGGATGGCCATGACGTGCCCAGAACATGCCGTCGGCACCGGCCCCGAAGTAGTCTCGCCAGGTTGGATGGAGATCTGGCCAGCCCAGGGCCGCGGCCCTCGGACGGGGCATGGCGATCATGATCGGGGTGCGCGCGATCGACGGCGCCCGCTGCGGGAGCACCACGGGCCGCGCCGCCTGAGCGGCTGGACGCCGCGCGAGGTCGAGCCAGGCCGTGGAGTCCGGCGCCCAGATCGTCGGCCGATCGGGGGTGGGCATCCGCCCGAACCCGCTGGCCGCGTCCGCCGCAGCCAGGCCGGTCCGGGACGGGGACACCGTCAGAGCGACGCAATGCCCCGCGATGTCGCGCTGGGCTCCCCGGTAGGCGCTAGCCAAGGCACTCAGTAGCGGGGCGTTCTCGTAGGAGGCGAGTACTCGTACCCTGGTGCAGGGCAGGGAGCCGGGTGTCGCGGGCAGCGGGTCGGCTGGGCCTTGCGCCCCGGCCGCGTCACGCGAACCAGTCAGGCCGGTGTATGCGGTCAAGCCCGCGAAACCGGCGAAAAGCACCACGGCGGCGCCAGCCACGACAGTCTTGGCTTGCCTGCGCTGCGGATTGCCCCTACCACGCGGATTGCCGGGAACGCGGTGACGGCCCGCGCGATGAGGCCCCGAACCGGCCACGAATCCCCCTCTATGTGGTGACCCGACCATCCCCGCGGATGGTCACGCACTGTGCGCTACGAGTGTTCGCTTTTCTCTTACACCTTGCGGGAAAAGGCGTCATCCCCAGCAGGGTTCCTAGCCAGGTTGAGCGATCCCGATCGACCCGGTCGTTCCCGCCTGGGCCAAACGATCTTAGTCGCCGGATTGTCGGTGTCGCCCGCTAGCATCCAGGTCATGTCGACAGCACCGTTGTGCCAGCTCAGTGACGCTGAGCTGCTCGCGGAACTTCAGGTGCTGGAGACGCGATCGCATGCGACCTGAGCTCAGATGCTCTCGGTGGTGGCTGAGATCGATTCCCGGGGTACTGCGACGAGTGCCGGGTATCGCTCGACGATGGAACTCCTGCGTGGGGTAGCCCGGGTGTCGCGCGGTGAGGCCCGGGCCCGTTTGTCCGCCGCAGCCGACGTGCTACCTGGCCGCGGGGTGAGCGGCGCACCAGTCGAGCCCCGGCTGCCCGCCACCGCAGCCGCCGTCGCCGAGCACGCGATCGGCGCTGAGGACGTCGCGGTGATCCGCTCGATCATGGTCCGAATCCCGCCGCACATCGACGCTCAGCAGCGGGCCGACGCGGAGGCAGAGCTGGCCCGTCAGGCCCGCGTCCTGGACGCCAGCCAGCTGGCCGTGCTGGGTAAGCGGATGCTGGCCTACCTCGATCAGGACGGCCAGCCACCCCGGGACCAGCCGGAAATCCGGCGGCACCTGGGCTTCCACGACCGAGACGGCGGCTATGAGCTGAGCGGCTGGCTGGACCGGGAGGCCGCTGAGATCGTCCGGTCCGCGCTGGGCCCGCTAGCCGCGCCCCGCCCGGTCACCGACACCGAAGTCGACCTGCGCACCGCGTCCCAGCGTGACGCCGACGCCCTGGTGGAGCTCGCCCAGCGCGCCCTGATCGGTGGGGAACTGCCCACCGAGGGCGGTGAGCGCCCGCAGGTCGTGGTAACCGTGAGCCTGCCCGTGCTGCAAGGCCGGATCGGGTCGGCGTCGCTGGCCTTCGGCGGCCCGATCAACGCCGATGTCGCCCGCCGGATCGCCTGCGACGCTGCGATCATCCCGGTAGTGCTGGGCTCGCGGGGTGAGCCGCTGGACATCGGGCGCACCAGCCGGAGCGTCCCCACCGCGATCCGCCGCGCGGTGATCCTCCGGGATGGCGGGTGTGCGTTCCCGGGTTGTTCGGTACCGGCCCGGTGGTGCGAGATCCACCATGTTATTCATTGGGCCGACGGCGGACCTACCAGTCTCGGGAATTGTGTCGCGCTGTGCGGCCGACATCACCGCCGGATTCACCACAGTGATTGGTGGATCGATATGGCCAGCGGCATCCCCCAATTCCACCCGCCGCCCTGGCTGGG
>DASTBN010000062.1:0-2289 GCA_035712045.1 Pseudonocardiaceae bacterium | reverse complement strand
GGCTCCCGAGTTCGCGGCCGATCCGGAATTCCGGCGCCGCTTCGAGCGCGAGGCGCTGATGGCCGGCCGGCTGGACCACCCGCACATCATCCCGGTCTACGACGCCGGTGAGGCCGACGGCGTGCTGTACCTGGCGATGCGTTTCGTCGACGGTCCCGATCTGGCCACCGTGATCAGGACGTCCCCGGGCGGGCTCGATCCCACCCGGGTGTGCGTGATCGTGAGCCAGGTGGCCTCGGCACTGGACGCGGCTCACGCGCGGGGCCTGGTGCATTGTGACGTCAAACCAGCCAACATCCTGATCGATCGCGAGCCGGGCGGGCCGGAGCACGCGTATCTGTCTGATTTCGGCTTGACCCGGCGGTCGGAGGGAACCCAGAGCGGCGCCGTCACGGGTACCACCTCATATATGGCTCCCGAACGGTTCTCCGGTGCGCCGGCGACACCCAGCGTGGACGTGTACGCCCTGGGTTGCGTCGCGTACGCGTGCCTGGCGGGCTCGCCCCCGTTCGACGGTGACAACGAACCGTCTGTGATCGCGGGGCACCTCTACGAGAAGCCACCCAGCATCAGCGGCCGCCGCCCCGGCCTGCCCGCCGGGATCGGCGAGGTACTGGACAAGGCTCTCGCCAAGACGCCCGCCGACCGTTATTCCAGCTGCGAGGCATTCGCTGCGGCGCTACGTGAGGCGCTCGGTGGCGGCGCGCCCAGCGGTGGCACGGCCAGCGCGGCACCGATCCCAGACACGGTGCCGCGCGCCGCGATCTCCTCGCCATCAGCTCTCCCGCCCACCCGGCCGAAGCGGGTGAGGATCCTGGCATCAGCCCCCCGCAGCCGCTGGGCGGCCGTGATTGGCGTGGTCGCCCTCGCGCTGGTAGCCACGCTGGTGGCGCTGACTGGCTGGCCATTCGGTTCCCGTGACGCTGCGGTGGCGACCCGTCTGACAGGGCAGGTCGCCACCCTCGCGGCTGACCCGGCGGGAGGGGTGTATTTCGCCACACTCGTCGATCCCCGCATCTACAAGCTGGAACCCTCAGGGACGATCCGGGTGATCGCCGGCACCGGTGTGAAGGGCGATTCTGGGGACGATGGCCCGGCGGATAAGGCGCAGCTAACCAGCCCGGAAGGGCTCGCCGTGGACAGGATGGGCGACCTGTATGTGGCAGACGGCGGCAGCAACCGGGTGCGCAAGATCGACTCTGCTGGCACGATTACCACGATCGCGGGCAACGGCACCCATGAGTCGGCTGTTGATGGCGGCCCGGCCGCGCGCGCCCGGATTTGGAATCCCAGAGACGTCGCTATCGACCGCGGCGGCAACATCTATGTGGCCGAGGCGGGGGGCCGCCGGGTCCGGAAGATCGATCCGAGAGGTATGATCTCCACCGTCGCGGGTACCGGTGTGAGTGGTTTCTCCGGAGATGGCGGACTTGCCACCAAGGCCCAGCTTGGCTACCCGGTAGCGGTGACCACCGATGAGGTGGGCAACCTCTATATTGCCGACTCCATCAACAGCCGGATACGCAGGGTCGACCCGGCCGGTGTGATCACAACAGTCGTCGGCGATGGGACGCAGGGAGGCACCGACGACTATGAGGGGCCCGCTACTGCGGCCCATTTGAACCTCCCGACAGATCTCGCGATCGACCGGGCAGGCGATCTCTATATCACGGACTCGTTCAACGACAGGATCCTCAAGGTCACCGGCGGGCAGGTCAGCACGGTCGCTGGCAACGGTGTTCCCGGTTTCTCCGGCGACGGCGGGTCGGCGACGTCCGCCCACCTCGCTCACCCGCTCGGCGCGGTGATCGACCAGGACGGCAGTATCGTTATCGCCGACGCGGGCAACCACCGGGTCCGGAGAGTCAACCCCGCGGGCACCATCAGCACCATCAGCACGATCGCCGGAACCGGTCCTGACTACCCCGGCGACGGTGGCCCCGCGACTCAAGCCGACCTCCGCCTGCCCTATCTGGCGCGTCTGGATCCGCTAGGTCGGCTGGTCATCGCCGACACCGCCAACAACCGGATCCGCCGGGTCGATCCCAGCGGCGTGATCTCCACTATCGCGGGCACCGGCGCACCCGGGTACTCAGGCGATAAGGGCAACGCCATCGACGCGCAGCTCAACCACCCGCGAAGCCTGGTGTTCGACCCAGCGGGCAACCTCTACATCGCTGACACCGGCAATCACCGGGTCCGTAAGGTGACCCCAGACGGCAAGATCACCACAATAGCCGGAACAGGCGTAAGCAGTTATTCCGGTGACAACGGCCCCGCCGCTGAGGC
>DASTBN010000061.1:0-5174 GCA_035712045.1 Pseudonocardiaceae bacterium | reverse complement strand
TACCGGAATCGCCGACGCAATAGGGGATCGTTACTGGACACCAGTATTCGAAACCGGGGCGCCTTGGCGGTGCTCATAGCTCCGTTCTTGCCGGTTCTCCGGATCAGGGCGCTACTCCTTGGGGCAGGCCGGTAGTCTCGGCGACCTGCCTCTCGGCGCGCGGGACCGCGCCTAGGCCTATGGGAGAGTGGCCGTGTGAGCGGGTACGGGCTGGAGCTGGACGACGTCGAGCATGCGCGGTTGCGGGCGCAGGCCGCCGGGGTGCGCCTCGTCGATGATGACCTGTGGCCGCTGGCGGGCGTGGTTCCGGGGGCTGACGTGGTCGACCTGGGTTGTGGGCCGGCGGCGGTGATGCTGGAGCTACTGCCGCTGGTTGGGCCGGACGGGACGTTGACCGGGGTCGATGCCGACCCGGGCATGGTTGAGCGCGGGCAGGCCGAGGTGGCGGCCGCCGGTGCTGGAAACGTGGTGGTCCGGGAAGGACTTGCCCAGGACTCAGGCCTGCCGGCGGGTGCCTTCGACACAGCGGTTGTGCGGTTGGTGCTGATCCACAACGGCGGCCGGGAGCAGGAGATCGTCGATCACGCGGCTTCTCTGGTGCGCCCGGGCGGGAGGGTGTTGCTCTACGACCTGGACTCGACCATGATCCGGGTCGTGCCGCCGTCGGCGCCGGTCTCGGAGTTGCACGAGCGCTACCAGGCCTACCAGCGCGCGGGGCAACGACCCGGCGGTCGGGCTGCGGCTGCCCGAGCTGCTGGAGTCGGCGGGCTTGGCGCTGGAGGCTTTTCGCGGGAGCTGCCACGTCCGATCGCGGGCGCCCGATCAGCGGGGGCCGTCCTGGGCCGCGCGCCGCGCGATGGTGCAGGCCGGGGTCGCCACGTTGGACGACCTCGAGCGGTGGACCCGCGAGTTCGAGTGGCTCGACGCCCAGCCCCAGCAGCCGTGGATGATCGGGTGCGGCTTCGTCGCGGTCGGACGCCGGGCCCCGTAGGCGTGGTCGGTGTCCGGTTGAGGATCCCGGCGATCAGAGTTTGATCGGTCAGCGCGGTCTTGAGCCGCTCGGTGCGCCCCCGCAGCAGCTCCCCGAGTGCCTCGGGCGATCGGGCCTTCGCCCGGTCGGGGCGGCCCGGGGGCAGCGAATTCCGACCAGCGCAGCCACCCGGCGCACGCCAGGTTGGCCACCATACGTACCCAGCTCATGACTCGCGGTAGGACCCGGGTGGCGGGCGCCGCTGAAGGGGACCCCTGACGTCGTCCGGGACGCCCTTGGACGCCAGGTCCTCGGCGATGTGGTAGGCCTCTTCACGGGCTGGCACCATGCCTCGCACGATGCCTTCCCAGTACTCCTCGTCCCGGCCGCCCGACTGGGGGGTGGAGGCAGTGATGATCCACGGGCGCTGCATCGCCCACACCAGCGGGATCAACAGCAGGACCAGCAGGAACAACAGGCTGAACCACGACGGGATGACCACATTCCCCGGTTTCCAGACCACCACGAACAGCACCATCACCACGAGCACGCCTAGCAGGGCGATGCCGGAGACATAGCCGCCCGCCATGTCGTGCTCGAACTGGTCCGCCAGCGCAGGCTTAGTCCAGCTGATCCGGCTGCGAATCGTCCAGCTGCGCCGATCAGCGGCTCGCACCACCCGCATCATCCCGGGCCTCCGTATCTCGCGTCAGGTGACCTAGCGTATCCCCAGGCTGGCGGGAGGGGAGCCAGAATCGCGGGTGGCATGCTGGGAGGCGATGACTCATCCGCGCTCGTTCACCCGCCGCCGGGAGGATTTCACCTGCTCGCGCTGCGGAACCCCGGTGCGTGGCAGCGGCTACACCAATCACTGCCCGCAGTGCCTGTGGTCGCGGCATGTGGACATCAACCCGGGCGACCGGGCCGCTGAATGCGGCGCGCCGATGGAGCCCATCGGCGCGCTCTGCGAAGCCGGTGAGATCGTCCTAGTGCACCAGTGCGTGGCATGCGGGCACACCCGCCGCAACCGTGCCGCCCGCGACGATGACCGCGCCGCCCTGCTGGCCCTGTTCGGCCGTCCCGTCCCCGACCCCTCACCCTGAGTCCGTGAGCGTGGCGGGTTGAGGATCACCAGCGGTGGGCGGCGTGGCGGCGTTGCTGGGACAGGCTGCGGGGGTTGGGGCGATGCTGGGCGACGGCGGGCCGGCGGATCCGGCGGCGGGCGCTGCCGACCAGGCCGAGCGCAATAAGCAGGGCCGCGATGCAGACCAGGGCGGCGACCATCGCGTTGGCGTCGTTGTCCGCGATGGGGCCTACCGGCATGGCGTTGACGACCTCGTTGAACTGTTGTTCGGTGCCCATCGGGGAAGTTTGGGGGGCGGGTAGTTTGGCGTAGTCGATGAGCCCGGTGCGCTCCAGGACGTCCATGTGACGGTTGATCAGGGTGGCGGCATTGGCCGCCAGCGAGCGGATCAGCTCGTTGCGGGTGCCGGCCCGCACGGCAGTGATCGCTGGCAGCACCTCGCCGTCAGTGAGCCGGACATGCTGGGCGAACATGCGGTCGTAGGCCGGCCCGGCCTGGCCGGAGAGCTGCGTCAGCCACGCCTGCTGCCGCGCGGTCGGCGTCCCCGGCAGTGGCACGCCAAGTTTGGCGGCAACGGTGCGGACCTGGTTGTCGAGCTCACCAGAGTCGGTGCCGATGTTCTTGGCGACGGTGCGGACCTGCGGGGTGCTGCCCTGGCGCTGAGCCTGCCGCCCGCTGGCGGCCTCGGACAGGCCGGCCTGGCGGATCATGATCAGCAGGTCGCGATCCGCCGGGCCCAGCGGGCCCCAGCGGGTGGGGAGCCAGGTGGTGTTCGCGGCCTGGGCGGGGGTACCGGCAGCGGTTCCGTACTGCGCGGTGCCCCAGTACTGGAACACGACGAGGGTCAGCGCGGCCATCACCGCCAGGGCAAGGGCCCATCGGACGAATCGGGGTACCGGGGGGCGCACAGCAGAAACCTTTCTCCGCACGGTCATTCAGTCAGAAACACTCAGACCAAGTCGAACTGTTCGGTGTGAATCCGCGGGTGCGGCACGTCCAGGTGGTCGAGAACGCTCAGCACGTCGGCGACCATCGCGGGCGGCCCGCACAGGTAGTAATCGAGCTGATCGCGCCGGAACTTGCCGGGCAGCAACGAGGTGAGCAACTGCTCATCGATGGAGCCGGTGGCGCCGGTCCAGCTCGGCGGCGGGCGGCGGAGCAGCTCGACCACGGTGAGGTCCAGGCGCTGGCCCAGCTGCTGGATCTCGGACCGGAACAGCAGATCCTCGAGCGTCCCGGCGACCACGACCAGCCGGTGCGGACGCTGATCGCGCCGATGCGCCAGCGTCCGCAGCATGCTCATCATCGGGGTGATACCCACCCCGCCGGCGATCATCACCAGCCCGGTGGTGCGCCGCAGATCGAGGGTGAACGCCCCGTGCGGGCCATCCACCCATACCGAGTCGCCCAGCCGCAACGTGCGGATCTCATTGGTGAAATCGCCGGTGTGGCGGATGGTGAACTCGGTCCACAAGCCCAGATGCGCGCTGGAAGCGATGGTGAAGGGATGTTCCTGGGCCCGCACCGACGGGCTCAGCCGCAGCCAGGCGAACTGGCCTGGCTCGAACTCCAGGGTCCGGTAGCCCCGTCTCAGGCCGTTGCGGGCATGACGGCGCGGCTCCAGGACCAGGGTGCTCACCGAGGCGGACTCCGGCCGGACCTCACGGACCACGTACTCCCGGCCAGCTCCGAAGGCCGGCAGCCACAGCCACCGGTACCCCAGCACCACCAGCACCCCGAACGCGAGAAGGATAAACATAACTCGCATCAAGGGGTCACGAACCAGGTGGTTGAGCCACCAGATGTGCAAGGCGGAGAGCACCAGCACCGAACCGGCCAGCGCCACATGAACCCAGCGCCACACCTCGTAACGATGCTGCAAGCGCCGGCGCAGCAGCGTGAGCGCGACCAGCGCGCCGAGCCCCACCGTCGCGCCCACGGCCGCGCGGGCGCGGCCAGGCGCGTTGATGATGTCGAACAGCGCCAGGTTGGCCGGGTTCGCCAAGACCACTAGGACGACGTGCAACCCGACTAGCAGCGTGACCGCCAAGCCGACGAAGCGGTGGATGTTGATGACGCTCTCGATGCCGAGCGCGCGGGTCAGCGACCGTACCCGGGAGGGCAGCACCACCACACAGACTAACGCCGACGTGGCGAGCAGTCCGATCACGACGGACAACCCGGACAGCATCGTGGTGCTGCGGCCCACCTGGGGGCCGTACAGCACCGGTGCCAGCAGCGCAGGCGCGAGCAGCACGGCCAGGAAGGCCGTCGCCCACCCCATTCGTTCCAGCTGGCGTCGCATGCCCCGCAACCTATGAAGAAGTGGGTACTCCCCTCGCGGAACCTGAGAGCGTTACCGGCCTGTGGTCGCCCACCCGCCTCTGAGGCGCGACGAACGACCCGTCGATTACGCCGAACAGCGCGGAGCGTTACTCCATTCGCCGCAGTCCGCACTCAACAACAACCGGTCATCCGATGGAACTGACCAGTCAGCCTCCCGGTAATCGATTGGTCCGCACCGCACGGCTAGGGTTGCCGCACGATGCGAATTGATCAACGATCAACGGTGACACGGCATCCGGTGCTGCTGATGGTGCCGGTGCGTCAGACCACCAGCCGGGTACTCCAGGCGCTGCGGTCCACGGGTTTCGAAACCCGGATCCTGGACACTGCGCCCGACGTGCTGGACGCGGCGCGCGCGCAGAGCCTGGCGGCGCTCGTCCTGGATGTCATGCTGGCTGGCTCGGATCCGCGCGGCTTCCTCGAGGAGCTGCGCCGGGTGGCCCCGGCGCTTCCGATCATCGCGCTGACCTCACGGGAGCAACGGGAACAGACCGTCTCCCTGCTGCGCGGCACCCAGGACGACTACCTGACCACCCCTTTCCCGATGGAGGAGCTGGTCAGCCGCCTGCGGCTGCGGGCCTGTGATCAGCAGGCGGTGGACCGGACCGTGCTGCGGGCCGGGATGGTCACCGTCGACACCGCGCTTGGGCTGGTCAGTGTGGCCGGGCGCCTGGTGACCCTGTCCCCGACTGAATACACCTTGCTGGTCGCGCTGGCCAGCCGCCCCGGTGAGCCGGTGTCCCAGGACCGGCTCACCATCGAGGTCTGGGGTCA
>DASTBN010000060.1:0-11314 GCA_035712045.1 Pseudonocardiaceae bacterium | reverse complement strand
CAGGACACCATCACGTCGTGCGCTGGGTCCAGACCCCCGGCCTGGGCCATCGCGGTCATGTTGGCGTAGAGGTTGCCGTGGGTGATCCGGACGGCTTTGGGCTCGGCGCTGGAGCCGGAGGTGAGCTGCAGCAGAGCGGTGTCATCCTCATCCGCGGGCGCTGGTGCGGCGAGCGGCGGGACGGCGGGATCATCAAGGTCGGCGAGCATCAGGTAGCTGATCCCGTGCTGATCCAGCAGCGGGGCGAGCTGGCCGAAGGGCGGGCCGAGGAGCACCAGCTTGGCGTGGATCATGCCGAGGGTCCGGACAGTGTCCGCGGCCCAGGTAGCGAGATCGGCACGCGGGGTGGGCTGGTGCAGCATGGTCACGCTGCCACCGGCCAGCCACACCGCCTGCACAGCGGGTGCGATCAGCGCGGGATCACCAGCTAGCACCGCCACAGCGTCACCGTGCTGGACACCGGGGGCTGCGGTGCCGAGCAGGGATCCGGCGGCCCGCAGTGCCTTCTGGTGCACCTCGGCCCAGGTGGTCCGGCGCGGCTGGGTGGGTTCCCCGGTGGTGATGCCCCGATCCGAGCGGTCCGGTGAATCCGGCGCACCATGCGCCACCATGGTGTCGATAAACCTGCTCATAACCGGCCACCTTAAGGCTGTAGTGGGGAAACACGCCGGTCGAAGGGCCATTAACCAGTGACGTCGGCGACTTCCAGCCAGCGGGTCTCCAGATCATCCTTCGCAGCGAGTACCGCGCGCAGTTCACCGTCCAGCTCGCGGAACGCGGCGGGGTCGGCGGCGCGCTCGCTGATCTCCCGCTGTAACTCGGCTTCCCGGCTCGCTAACCGCTCCAGCTGGCGTTCCAGCCGGGCCAGTTCTTTGCGGGCGGCCCGCTGCTCGGCGGCGGGGGTTGGCGTGCCGGGCGAAGAGCCAGCGAGCGGGACCGGGGCGCTGCTGGCGCGGCGGGCGAGGTACTCGTCGATGCCACCGGGCAGGTGGGTGATCCGCCCGTCACCGAGCAGCGCGACCACCGTGTCGCAGACCCGTTCGACCAGGTAGCGGTCGTGGGAGACAACGACCATGGAGCCCGGCCAGCTATCGAGCAGGTCCTCCAGCTGCTGGAGGGTGTCGATGTCCAGGTCGTTGGTGGGCTCATCGAGCAGCAGCACGTTCGGCTCGGTCATCAGCAGCCGGGTCAGCTGGAGCCGGCGCCGCTCCCCGCCGGAGAGATCCGCTACCGGCGTCCATTGCCGCGACGGCGGGAATCCGAGCCGCTGGGCCAGCTGTGAGGCGGAAAGCTCGTAGCGGCCGAGCACGATCCGGTGGGCGATGTCCTGGACCGCTTCCAGCACCCTCGACGACTCCGGCAGGTCCTCCAGCTCCTGGCGCAGGTGCGCCAGCCGCACGGTCTGGCCCCGCACCACACGGCCCGAATCCGGGATGAGCTCCCCGGCGAGCAGCCGCAACAACGTGGTCTTGCCCGATCCGTTGACCCCGACCAGGCCGATGCGCTCGCCGGGGCCGATCCGCCACGTCTGCCGCTCCAGCAGCCGGCGCCCCGCGATGCTGGCCGTGACGTTCTCCAGCTCCAGCACGGTGCGGCCCAGCCGCCGCCGGGCGAAGGCGAGCAGCTCGACGGTGTCCCGGGGCGGGGGCATGTCAGCGATCAGGGCCTCAGCTGCCTCGATGCGGTAACGCGGTTTGGAGCTGCGCGCGGGCGGGCCCCGGCGCAGCCAGGCGAGTTCCTTGCGGGCCAGGTTGCGCCGCCGGTCCTCAGCGGTGTCCGCGAGCCGGGCCCGTTCGGCGCGGGCGTAGATCCAGTCCGCGTAGCCACCGTCGTAGCCATCTACCCGGCCCTCGGCCACCTCCCAGGTGCGGGTGCAGACGGTGTCCAGAAACCACCGGTCGTGGGTCACCACCACCACCGCGCAGGACCGGGCCAGCAGGTGCTCGGCGAGCCACTGGACACCCTCGACATCGAGGTGGTTGGTGGGCTCGTCGAGCATCACCAGGTCCAGCTCACCCGCCAGCGCGGCGGCCAGCGCGACCCGGCGCCGCTCCCCGCCGGACAGGCCAGCGACGGGGCGGTCCAGCCCGATCGCCGGGATGGACAGGCCGTCGAGGACTCCGCGCACGCGAGGGTCGGCGGCCCATTCGTGCTCGGCGCTGACGTCTAACGCGGCCAGCACCGCCTCGCGCACGGTGAGCTGGTCAGCCAGCTCGGTGCGCTGGGTGAGGACCGCGGCCCGGAGTTCCCTGACGCGGCTGACCCGGCCGGTGTCGGGGGGCACCAGCCCGGCGAGCACCTCCAGCAGGGTGGTCTTGCCACCGCCGTTGAGTCCCACGACACCGATCCGGTTGCCCGCGCCGACGCCGAGGGAGACCTCGCGCAGCAGTGGGCGGACCCCGTAGGACTTCGAGACCGCTTCCAGATTGATCAGGTTGACCATCAGGCGCGCGCCAGGGGCCCAGAAGGCGGCGCGGACGGTGGCACGGGCCGGGGGTCCTCCACGATCCGGGCGCCGGGCACCGGGCCGCTGGCCACCCGGACCGTCCGGCATACCCCCGCTCCGGCCAGTTCGGCGGCGACCCGGACGGCGGCATCGTTGTCGGTGCACAGGAAGGCGCAGGTGGGACCTGATCCGGACACGATGCCGGCGAGGGCACCCGCGTCCACTCCGGCCCGCAGGGTGCGGCGCAGAGTGGGGCGCAGCGACACGGCCGCGGCCTGCAGGTCGTTACCGAGCAGCAGGGCGAGCCGTCGCGGGTCGCCGGAAGCCAGCGCCTGCAGCAGCGGCTCGGCGTCCCCAAGCCGCTGCGTCGCCGCGGAGTTCGGCGCCGGCGAGTTCGGCGCCGGCGAGTTCTGGGCCCGGAGCCGGTCCAGCTCCCGGTAGACATCCGCGGTGGACAGGCCGCAGTGGTCGAGCGCGATCACCCAGTGGAAGGTGTGCCGGGCCAGGACCGGCACCAGGGTCTCTCCCCGCCCGGTGCCCAGCGCGGTGCCGCCGCACAGCGCGAACGGCACATCGCTGCCCAGCCCCGCGGCCAGCCCGGTGAGCTCTTCGCGGGTGAGATCGAGCCGCCACAGCCCGGCCAGCGCGACCAGGGCGCCTGCGGCGTCCGCGCTGCCGCCAGCCATACCGCCCGCCACCGGGATGGATTTGCGCAGCACGACCCGTACCGCGGGCTCGCGCCCGGCGTGCTCCGCGAGCAGCAGCACCGCACGCCACGCGAGGTTGTGGTGATCGGTGGGTACCGTCCCCGCGCCCTCGCCGTAGACCTGCACGCCAGGGTCGTCGGTGGCGGCCACGGTCACTTCGTCGGTCATGGACAGGGCCTGGAACACGCTGACCAGTTCGTGGTACCCATCCCAGCGCACGTTTCCCACAGCTAGGTGCAAGTTGACCTTGGCGGGGACCCGCACCGTCACGGGTGGCGGCACAACGGCTAGCACCCGTCTAGCCTACGGGCCGTGAGCGGCGATCGTTGCTATAACACTGTTCGCCGCTCACGGGCGATCCGCGCGAAGTCGCCGATCGCTAATTGCTCGCCGCGCAAACCGGGATCCACCCCGGCGGCCCGCAGTACCCGGGCGGCGTCCGCAGCCGTTCCGGCCCAGCTGGCCAGCGCGGCCCGCAACGTCTTGCGGCGCTGCGCGAACGCGGTGTCGACCAGCGCGAAGACCTCCTCCCGGGGCACATCGGAGGGCGGTGTGCGGCACCGGAACGCGATCAAGCCGGAGTCCACGTTGGGCACCGGCCAGAACACCGCGCGGGGCACCTGCCCGGCACGGCGGACCTCCGCGAACCAGGCCGCCTTGGCGCTGGGAGCGCCGTAGCACCGGGAGCCCGGTGGCGCGGCGAGCCGGTCGGCCACTTCTGCCTGCACCATCACCAGCCCCTTGCGCAGGCTGGGCAACTCGGCCAGCAGGTGCAGCAGCACGGGCACGCCCACGTTGTAGGGCAGGTTCGCGACTAGCGCGCCCGGTTCCCGGCCGCCAGCCGCGTCGGTGAGCTCCGCGCGCCGCACCCGCAGCGCGTCGGCCTGGCACACCCGCACCGCGCCGACGCGGCCCGGGGCGCGATCGGCCACCGTGACGGGTAACTGCGCGGCGAGCAGCGGATCCACTTCCACGGCGACCACCAAGTCCACCACGCCGAGCAAGGCCAGCGTCAGCGACCCCAGCCCGGGCCCAACCTCCAGCACGACATCCTCAGGGGCCAGATCGGCTGCCGCGACGATCCGGCGCACCGTGTTGGCGTCATGCACGAAGTTCTGCCCGAGCCGCTTGGCTGGCCGCAGCCCGAGCCGGTCAGCGAGCCCGCGCAGCTCACCCGCCCCCAGCAAAGCGCCGCTCCGCCGCACGTCGCCACTCATCCCCGTGTCCTACCACCTCGCCACACCACCCCGGCGGGCATATCCCTCATGGAACTCGCAAAGCCCCCGATATGTCCCCATACCAGGGTGAGGGGGATGGCGGGGTCAGGACAGGCCCATCCGGGACGAGCAGGTCGGCCAGGCGTGGTAGTTGCCCCGGTGGTTGCGGACCCGCTGGGCGACCGCGATCTGCTCCTCGCGGCTGGCCTGATGCGGGTACGGGGCGTACTGATCGCCGCCGTAGGCCCTCCAGGTGGACCGGTCGAACTGCAGGCCACCGTAGTAGCCGTTGCCAGTGTTCTCGGACCAGTTGCCGCCGGACTCGCAGCGTGCCAGCCGATCCCAGACGCCGCTATCCGAGGCGGCGGCAGCCGCGCTGCTGGAGGCCCACGAGGAGCCCTTCACGCCCTCCCTGATCCGGGCTGGCCGCGCTGGGGTGATCTCCTGGCTGGAGAGTTGCTTGCGGCCGACCTCCTTGCCGTTCGCCAGGGTGACCAGCGCGGTGACGACTCGCTCGCCCGGTACGCCGGGATCCTCGACGACCACGCTCCCGACTGGCAGCCGGGGGTCCTTGATCTTCTTGACCGGGGGATCGACCAGGAGCCGCTCGGTGCGCTGCTCGGTACGTACCCGGGTGACGTTCACGGTCATGCCGGGCATCACGGGCGAGGCCCGGCCCGGGGTCACGGTGTCCTGCTCGCGCAGCGGCACACCCTGCTGAGCCAGCAGATCACCCACTGTGCTCGCGGAGCCCTGGATCTCCCGGGGTGCCTGATCACCGTCGATCAGCGTGACCGGCTTGGCGATATTGACCACCAGCGCCATGCCTTCCAGCGGGATTCGCCTGGAGGGCTGCGCCGAGAGTTTCATGTCCGGGGACTGCATCCCCACCTGCCGCAGCGCGGTATCAACGGTCAGCGCGGTAGTCCAGATCTCGTGTCTCGTCCCGTCGACGGTCAGTGCCAGCGGCCGGCCGCGCTGCAGCATGATCCGGCTGCCATCCTCGACGGCACTGTCCGCGGTGGGAGCCAGCGCGTCCTGATCGCCGACTTGGAGTCCGGCGGACTCCAGCGCCCCCGCGACCGACGAGGAGAGCGTGTGAATGGTTCGCTGCTCGTCGTCCACCGTGATAGTGACCGTTTTGTCCATTGCGAATGCGGCGGCGGCTCCGGCGGGCAGGCCCAGGCCAAGCGCGACCAAGGCGCCCCGGACAATTGTATGAGTTGTCACTTATGTCCAGTCGTCGCAGTTCCGGGCAGGGGAAGCACGAGAACACAAGGCCCCGTTCTCGTGCCGGGAACTACCCCATCCCGGCTGACAGTGACGGAAAGGTAACGGGTCGTCGCGGAGAGTGCAAATATCTGCCGGGAGATGTTGCCGTTTACGCGCCCAGCGGCAGTCAGCAGCGGTGAGCGCCGTCCAGCGCGCTGAGCCCGAAGACCCGCCGGGCGGTCGCCGAGCAGGCCGCCGCCAGCTCGGCCACGTCCTGGCCGCGCAGCGCCGCGAGATCCCGGACGGTGTAGGGCAGGTTGACCGGCTCGTTGCCGCTGCCGCGGTGCGGATGCGGGGTGAGGTACGGGGCGTCGGTCTCCACGAGCAGCTGCCCGTCGGGCACCAGCACGGCCGCCTCACGCAGAGCGCGGGCGTTGCGGAAGGTCACGGTTCCGGAGAAGGACAGCACGTAGCCGGCATCCACGCAGGCCCGGGCCATCGCGGCGTCCCCGGAGAAGCAGTGGAACACCACCACCGGCGGGGGCCCCTCCTGCGTCAGCACGGCGAGCACATCCTCGTGGGCGTCCCTGTCGTGGATCATCAGCGGCTTGCCCGCCCGCTTGGCGAGGTCGATGTGCCAGCGGTAGGCCTCGACCTGGGTGCCCGGTGGCGCGCAGCGTGGATCAGCCCGGGTCCAGTAGTAGTCCAGGCCGGTCTCCCCCACTGCGACCACCCGCGGCGCGGCAGCGAGCCGCTCCAGCTCGGCGCGGTCATCGTCGGTCATGGCCGCGGTGCGGGTGGGGTGCAGGGCCACCGCGGCGAAGACCCGCTCATCCCAATCGGCCGCCCGCACCACCCACCGGGCCGCCGCCATGTCGTCGGCCACCGTCACCACGGCGGCGACTCCCACCGCCCCGGCCCGGTCCAGCGCCGCGCGGACCCCGGCCTGGTCGGTGGCGCCGCAGGCGTCCAGATGCGTATGCGCGTCGATCACCGTCGCGGGCAACGGCGGCGGGGCCGGCGGGAGCGGCCGCAGCGGGCCCTTACTCGCCAATCGGCGCCCACTCCGGCCCCGTTTGGCCCAGCTTTGGGTCCAGTTTGGTGAACAGCGGGGTGGGCTTGGCCAGCGGCCGACCCACCTCAATGGGGACGCTGCCCCAGCGGGCCTGCTCAGCGGCGTAGTCCCCGGTGAGCACCGGATAGTCCGGGCCACTGCCCGCGACGACCTCGCTGACCTGCTGGATCTCCGGCTGGGCGGACCACACCCCAGTGCCGCCGAGCTGGGTGTGCACCCGCTGGGCGGCGTGCGGGAGAAAGGGCGTGAGCAGCGTGTTCGCGTCGGAGACCACCTGCAGCGCGGTGTGCAGGATGGTGTCCCGGCGGGCTGGGTCGTCGGCGCGCTTCCAGGGTTCCTGCTCGGAGAGGTACTTGTTCGCCGCGCCCACCACCCGCATGGCCTCGCTGATCGCGGCCTTGAACCGGTTGCGTTCCAGCAGCTGCCCCACGGTGTCGAAGGCCACCCGGGACGTGCTCAGCAGCTCGGCGTCGGCGGCCTCCAGGGTTGAGGGCCGGGGTACCGCGCCGGCGGTGCGGTGCGCCATCGAGATCGACCGGTTGACCAGGTTGCCCCACTCGTTGGCCAGCTCGAAGTTGATCCTCCGGACGAACTCGTCCCAGGTGAAGTCGGTGTCCTGGGTCTCCGGCCCGGCCACCGAGATGAAGTAGCGCAGCGTGTCGGGCCCGAACTCCCGCAGGAAGTCGGTGACGTAGATGACGGTGCCCCGGGAAGTGGAGAACTTCGAGCCGCTCATCGTGAGGAACTCGCTGGACACGATCTCCGTCGGCAGGTTCAGGACGCCGAACGGGCCCGGCTCACCGCCCCGGTCCCCGGCCCCGTTCTGGCCGAGCAGGGTCGCCGGCCAGATCACGGTGTGGAAGGTGATGTTGTCCTTGCCCATGAAGTAGTACGAGCGCGCGTCCGGGTCGCACCACCATTGCTGCCACGCGTCGGGCCGCCCGGCCCGCTGTGCCCACTCCACCGAGGCGGACAGGTAGCCCATGCAAGCGTCGAACCACACGTAGAACCGTTTCATCGGCGCGTCCCGCCACCCATCCAGCGGCACTCGCACGCCCCAGTCGAGGTCCCGGGTGATGGGGCGGGGCCGCAGGTCATCGAGCAGGTTCAGGGAGAACTTGAGCACGTTGGTACGCCACTCGGTGCGGTGCTGCAGCCAGGTGCCCAGCGCGCCGGTGAACGCGGGCAGGTCCAGGAACAGGTGCTCGGTCTCGACGAACTCGGGGATCTCGCCGTTGATCCGGGATCGTGGGTTGATCAGATCGGCGGGGTCGAGCTGGTTGCCGCAGTTGTCACACTGATCGCCCCGGGCGCCGTCGAAGCCGCAGATCGGGCAGGTGCCCTCGATGTAACGGTCCGGCAGGGTCCGCCCGGTGGACGGGCTGATCGCGCCCAGCGTCGTCTTCGTGATGACGTACCCGTTGCGCCACAGCGCGAGGAACACCTCCTGCACGACCCGGTGATGGGTGGCGGTCGTGGTGCGGGTGAACAGGTCGTAGGAAAGCCCCAGCCCGCGCAGATCCTCGACGATCACCCGGTTGTACTTGTCCGCGAGCTCGCGGGGCGTGATCCCCTCGGCGTCGGCCTGCACCTGGATCGGCGTGCCGTTCTCGTCCGTTCCCGAGATCATCAGCACCCGGCTGCCGGCCATCCGCTGGTAGCGCGAGAAGATGTCGGAGGGCACCCCGAACCCGGAAACATGACCGATATGCCGGGGCCCGTTGGCGTAAGGCCAGGCCACCGCCGTCAGCACAGATGCGTTCATAACGTCCACCCTATGATCCCCCCGCAACACCGTATCGCCGCGGGTGCCGCCACTCCCCGCTCCGCGAGCCCAGCCCCCCGGCCCTACAGCTGAGGTACCGGCTAGCGCGACGGCTAGATTTCGGCGGTGCCGTCCTGCCAGGTGATTCGCAGCGTGCCGTCGGCCGTCGCGAACTGGGTGGCAAGGACGTCGGATCGCAACGCGCCCTGGGCATCGGCGCTGACTGGGAGCAGCTGGCCGCCAACGGCGCGAAGTAACTCGACCCGGCGGCCCTCCGGGTGCACGATCAGCATCTCTTGTACCCCGAGGGCGGCATAGAAGCCGATCTTCTCGTACGTCTCGTCGTCCTTGGAGCGGATCTCGACGACAAGTTCAGCGCGCTCAGCGCCGCGGTCGGATTGGTGCTCAGGGCGGCAGTAGAGCTGATCCGGCACCATGTGCAGGACGCTATCCCATACCTCATCACGCCCGTCGAGCCCAAGCCGACGGCGCTCGGCGAGCATCGACTCGGGAACCTCAAGCAGCACAGCCCTCACAGCGTCAGACTAGGTTAACAAGTTCTCGCCGTTAACAGTTAACCCACAGTGGTCACGGCCCTGGCTCCCAAGTGAGTACCTCGTTGAGTACCTGGAGCGCGCTGCCCTCCACCTCGCGATCCATCAGCCCGCCCCCGGGAAGGATCAGCGACGACGTGCGTTTCCGCCAGGCGAAGCAGCCGCGGCTGAAACCCCCGATGTGGATCAGGTCCTCCCAGGAACCGCTCGCCCGGTGTCCAACCAGCGGCCCGTCCTCGCCCGGCGCGGCTCGGCGGAATTCGAATCCACTCTGCTTGGCATAGTCGAGCAGCCGCTTGGCGATCATCAGATCCGGGCTGTCAGTCGTCATCCCCACCTCCGTTCTCACACATCGGGCAGTGGTCGCGCGCCGGTGTGGTGAGGCTCGCCGGAAGAACTTGCAGGCGGCACACAGCCATGTAGCGGCCCCCAGCGCGACGACCAGCAGCGAAGGCGTGATCGGTCACGCGGTGTTCCGTGCCGGTGAGAACGTCCGTCATCGCCATCAGGCGTAGCTGCGCCGTGACGCCGTGAGCTTGGACGTGACGATCGGCGAACAAGAGCTTCTGAGCCAACTGGCGCTGCGGTGTCTGGCCATCGATGCCGCCCTATCTGTGATCCGTTGCTGGATGGCAGTGAGCGCCGCAGCGTCGGGGGCATCCAGCGCCCACCGCCTATCCCAGAAAGTACACCAGGAATCCCGATAGGGATACTCACCCCGTCGGATTCGGCCTATGGGAGGTATGAGTGGCGAGGAAGCGGCGGTGGGGCAGACTGAGCGACGTGGCCGAGCAAGATCCAGGACCTGTGGTCCAGCGCATCGTGCTCGGTGCTGAGCTGAAGGCCCTCCGGGACGCGGCCAAGATCGGCACTGAGGAGGTCGCGAGCACACTCAGCTGGTATCGTGCCAAGGTCAGCAAGGTCGAGACCGGCACGGTCAGGGTGACCGCCGCCGAGCTATCCGAGCTGCTCAGGCTCTACAAGGCGGACGATGCCACCAGTGAGCGCGTACAACGCCTGGGCGAGGAGGCCAGGCGCAAGACCAGCCCGGCCCGGGTGCCGGACTGGGCCAGCAAGTACCTCAGCCTGGAGGCCAGCGCCACCGAGATCAAGCTGTTCTTCGGCGACTTCGTCCCCGGCATGCTGCAGACCCGCGACTATGCCCGCGCACTGCTGTCGACCTCCGTCATTGTGCCCCCGGCCGACGTGGAGCAGATGGCAGTCAGCCGGGAACTCCGGGCGGAACGCCTGCGCGGCGGCGCGCCCCTGCTCTGGGTGGTGCTCGGTGAGGAGGCGCTGCGGCGCACTGTGGGCGGTAGGCAGGTCCAGCGCGGGCAGCTTATCCGATTGCGCGAGCTGGCCAAGCTGCCGAACGTCACCATCCAGGTCATGCCACTCTCCGGTGGCGCGCATCCGGCGCTCGGCATGTCGTTCAACCTGCTTGATCTCGGCTTGTCCCGGACGGTGTATATCGAGGGCCTCACCAGCGCCGACTGGCTGGTTCGCCAGCACATCCCGGCCTACAGTCTCGCCTTCGATCGGCTGCGGGTCGCCTCGCTGGGAGACCGAGAGTCGCTGGCAATCATCAACACGATCATCGATGAATTGGAGGAGTGAGGCAGATGCGCACCATTCCTGACAGCGCCTGGTACACATCGAGCCGCAGCAGCGGCGCGCAGAACTGTGTGGAAGTGGCCCACGGGCCCGGCTGGACCGCCGTGCGCGACAGCAAGAACCCCGCTGGTCCAGCCCTGGTCTTCAGCCACCGCGAATGGCAGGCGTTCATCGAGGACCCCACACACTGACCAGTTCGCCCGTCAACTGTCTCCCTCACGGGCCTGGTCGTGCTCACCGAGATGGGCCAAGCCAGCGGCTAGGTTCTCGGCAAGAAGGAGGGTGAAGGGGTTGTCGGCACCAAAGATCCGGCGGCAGCGGGTAAGGGCATCCTCCGCGCGCAGGTGAGCCAGCTCATACTGCCCTGGCTCAACCAGATAGAAGGCAAGGGCCTGAGCCGTAAGCAGCGGGGCGAGGTGGTCGTCACCCAGCACCTGGCGCATGCGGGTGAGGGTGTCCTCGCCAAGCTGCCGGGCCTGCTCACGCTGTCCTAGATTCCACAAGCTGAGGGACAGAGCAGCGCTCGCGCGCAGGGTGGAAGGATGGTCGACGCCCAGCACCCGGCGGCAGCGAGTGACGGTGTCTTCCGCGAGCGGCAGAGCGGTGCGACAATCGCCGCCGAACGCGATGCTCTGCTCAGCGCGCTGAGCGCCGCTTATGGCCTGGGCGGCCGAGCCAGGCGAATGGGCTCTCCCGCCGAGCGGGCGCGGACGGCGGTGACCAC
>DASTBN010000059.1:0-3052 GCA_035712045.1 Pseudonocardiaceae bacterium | reverse complement strand
CGGTGTCGACGACGAAGTACGCGGATTCGACAGGGGTGAGCGCGATCGTGGCGCGCACGATGACCCCGGTCAGTCCCATGCCGCCGACAGTGGCCCAGAACAACTCATCCCGCGGAGTCAGGGCGGTGATCGAGCCATCAGCCGTGATCAGGTCCAGGGACCGGACGTGATTACCGAAGCTACCCGCGCTGTGATGGTTCTTGCCGTGGATGTCAGCGGCGATCGCCCCCCCGACGGTGACCTGCCGGGTGCCGGGCAGCACCGGTACCCACATCCCCAGGGGTAACGCCGCGCGCATCAACGCGTCCAGGCTGATCCCCGCGTCGACGACGGCGAGGTGGGAGCTCGCGTCGAGGGAATGAATCCGGCTCAGCCCGGTCATGTCAATAACGAGTCCGCCCGCGTTCTGTGCCGGATCCCCGTATGAGCGCCCCAACCCGCGAGCGATCACCCCGCGCGGCCCAGCTTCGCGAACCGCCCGCTGGATCTCCTCGACAGTCGGATCCACCAGCACCCGCGCCATACTCGGCGCCGTGCGCCCCCACCCGTTCAATGCCCGCATCACGATCTCACCCATCGCCCCGCAGGCTACCTCCCCCCCCTAGCGAACCCCGCCGGACCCCGATATGGGGACATAACGGGCTATCTCGGGGCTGCTGAGCCCGATATGTCTCCATATCGGGCGGTGTAGGCGTCGCGGGCGGTAGAGACTTGGAGGGTGCCCCAGTCGATGTCGGGGTGGCCGGCCAGGCGGGTGGGGACCTCGTAGAGCTGACCGAAGGGGCGGATCGCGGCGAAGACACCGCCCTGAGCCTGGTCTGTGGTGATGGCGGAGAGACGGCCGTGGCGGCGGGGCGCTTCGATGATCGTGCGGGGTGCCTGCGCCAGCCCGTCACGCACCTGGACGATGTCGCGCACGCACGGGAACAGGAACGCCTGCGGCCAGCTCACCAGCACCGGGCCGTGAGTGTTCAGGAACTCGGTCAGCCCGACCACCGAACGCAGCCGGGGTCCGGTGACGGCCAGCCAGCCGTCGCGGTCGGTGGTGGCGTCCACCGCGTGGATCCGGACCCGGTTGGCTCCCGCTGGCAGCTGCGCGGCGTCAAGACCGATCGAGCGCCACGGGCGGTAGTCCGGCGGGCCATCGAGCCGATCCTGGTCCTGTTTCACCACGTCGAGTGGGATGCGCTCGCCCAGGGGGAGGGCCTCGGCGCCTGCGGCGCGGCCGAATTCCAGAGCGAGTTTGTTGCCCCGGCCGGTACGGCCCGACACCGACACCGCCACCCCGCTGGCCGGGCCGAGAGCGGGCAGGGCGAACCAGGGGCTGGTCAAGGTCCCGGTATTTCGCGGCCCGGGCGCGAGGCTGCCCCACAGGTGCGCGGACATCCCGGTGCCCGGCGGGTTCGGTGGTGCTGAGGCGGGGTCGAACCCTCCCAGGGCGAGGAAACCGTCCGCTCGACCAGGAGAGTCATCGGCGAGTGTCAGCGCGGCGCCGTCGGGGAGCACCTGAACGTCATCGGCCAGGCCGCATGAGAGATCACCGTTCAGCTGCCGCAGGGCCGCCGCTGCCAGGGAACCGGCCGGGCGGCGCAGCGGCGCGGCGAGGAAGGAGCCGAGGAGCACCACCACTGAGGTACCCGCCGCCGCGACCGCCAGCACCGCCGGCGCGGCCAGGAGGGCCCGTGAATGACCGGCCGGGCCTTGGCGGGCACCGCCGTGGACGCCGCGCAACGCGACCAGTGTGACCGGGGCGCTCCACAGCACGTAGCCCAGGACGAGGGCGCCGGCCCACAGCAGCGGGGAATCCAGCGGCAGGCCCAGCGGGCGGATCGGACCCGCCGCCCACGGCACGTCATACACGGCGGGCTGCCACCAGCCGTTCGGGCCCGCGAAGGCCAGCCCAGCCGCCAGGACCACCAGCATGGCGCCCGCCAGGCCAGCCGTGGCGTCGGCCCGGTCCATCACCGGCGTGCTGGTCTTGCGCAGCAGCATCGCCACCCCGGCCACCAGGAACGCCGCGAACAACCCGGCCAGCGCGCCGAAATGATGCGTCCATTTGGAGGGCGTGAACCACAGCAGGACCAGTGCGATGCCCACTACCTCAGCCAGCATCCCAGCCGGCCGGTCGGCGCCGCTGACCCCGGCCCGGCGGCGCGGCAGCAGCGCGGCGGCCACCGGCAGCAGGACGATTGTGAGCAGCACCGGGACCCGTTTGGCGGCACTGCCGTCCTGATCAGCGGAGAGCAGGAACCTGTACCGGATCGGCTCGTGGTACCACGGCTCGGAGGGGCCGAAGAAGCTGTGCAAGCGGGTGGCGGTGACCAGGCCCTCCCAGTTCTGATCAGCGAAGATCACAGTGAGGCCGGTGGCGGCGACGGCGCCCAGCAGCAGCACCCGGGTGACCACCTCGGCGCGGTCACGGGCCGAATCCCGGATGACGCCGGCGATCCGCGGCGCGAACCTCAGGATTGGCGCGGCGACCAGCAGCCCGCTCGGGCTGAACGGGATGGTCAGCCCAGCGACGAGGGCGGCCCAGCCCAGCGAGCCCAGCCCCCGGGCCCGCCACAGCAGCGCCAGCAGCGTGGTGAGCCCCAGCGCGACGTACGGCTCAGGGCGCACCCCGAGGTTGAACGGCAGCCAGGCGGCGAGCAGGCATACCGCAGCCAGCGCACGGACCCGGGCGCTGGCCGCCACCCCGGGCAGCGCCACGCCGAGTACCCCCCGGCTGAGCACGAACCAGGTCGCCACCCCCAGCGCGGTACTGGGTAACCGGAGCCACACCGGTGCCAGGCTCAGCTGAGTCAGCGGCGCGAGCAACTGCTCGCTCAGCGCGAATGGTGTCTCCGGGGTGTTCCACCAGCGGTAGTAGTTGCCGGGATTCCCAGTCAGCGCGGCGTTGCGGGCGATCGTGGTGGCGAATCCGTCGTCGTCGGTCAGCGGGCCGACCACCATCCAGGCCATCAGCACGCTGAGTACCCCCGCGTCGATCGCGAGGGTGGGCCAGCGTGGCCGGTAGCTCGTGAGGGGCGGCCTGCTCCCGGGCAGGCCGCCC
>DASTBN010000058.1:0-4944 GCA_035712045.1 Pseudonocardiaceae bacterium | reverse complement strand
TGGGCGCAGCCTTCCAAGCTGGGTCTCACCACTTCCAGCGCGGAAGATCGTCAGGCGTCCGCTAGGACGTCACGACTCCGGTACGCCGCCGCGCGGGCCGGACGCTGGGGCGCGTATAGGGCGCGACTGACCGTAGACAGCCAGACACGGCCGGACAGCGCCGGATATGACAAAGATCGGCCCCTGGCCTGATCGGTGCTGGTCGTGAGCTGTTTCCGCTGCGTGGCGGGTCAAGGATTCGAACCTTGGAAGGCATCAGCCGACGGATTTACAGTCCGCTCCCATTGGCCGCTCGGGCAACCCGCCTGATGACCGGAGGTACCGGCCGCGAGTAACGATACACAGCCCGTGACCTGGGGTCACACTCGGCCCTGCGGGTAAGGTCGTCCCGGGCCCAGACGAAAGGAGCATGCGGTGGCGGATCCATCGTTCGACGTGGTCAGCAAGGTCGACCGGCAGGAGGCGGACAACGCGCTCAACCAGGCTGTCAAGGAACTCTCGACCCGGTTCGACTTCCGAGGCACCGGCGCGAAGGTGAACTGGGCCGGTGAGGAAGTGATGACTATTGAGGCCGAGACGGAGGAACGCTGCCGCGCCGCCATCGACGTCCTCAAGAGCAAGCTGGTCAAGCGGGGTATCTCACTGAAGGCCTTCGAGGTGGACGAGCCGGCGGTCTCGGGCAAGGTCTACCGCACCAGCGGGCGTATCCTCCAGGGCATCAGCCAGGACAAAGCCAAGGAGATCGCCAAGGTGGTCCGGGACGAGAAGCTCAAGGGTGTGCAGGCCCAGATCCAGGGTGACCAGCTGCGCGTCTCGGGCAAGAAGAAGGACGATCTGCAGGCCGTCATCGCCCTGCTGAAGGGTCGCGACTTCGGTGTCGCCCTGCAGTTCACCAATTATCGGTGAAAGGGATCGTGCTGGCCGGCGGCGCCGGCACCCGGCTGCATCCGATCACTCAGGCGGTCTGCAAGCAGTTGCTGCCGGTCTACGACAAGCCGATGGTGTACTACCCCCTCTCGGTGCTCATGCTGGCCGGGATCCGCGAGATCCTGATCATCTCCACGCCCCGGGACCTGCCGCTGTTCCGCCTGCTGCTCGGTGACGGCAGCGCGCTGGGCCTGCGGCTCAGCTACGCCGAGCAGGCCCAGCCCAACGGCCTGGCCGAGGCGTTCATCATCGGCGCGGAGTTCATCGGGGACGCCCCCGTCGCCATGGTGCTGGGCGACAACATCTTCTACGGCCGGGGCTTCTCGGGTCGGCTCCGGCGGTGTGTGGCCGACCTTGATGGCTGTGTGCTGTTCGGCTACCCGGTCAAGGACCCGCAGCGCTACGGGGTCGGCGAGCTCGACGCCACTGGCAGGCTGATCTCCATCGAGGAGAAGCCGGCCGTGCCCCGGTCGAACAAGGCGATCACAGGCCTGTATCTCTACGACAACGACGTGGTGAAGGTGGCCCGCGCGCTCACCCCGTCCGCGCGGGGTGAGCTGGAGATCACCGATGTCAACATGCACTACGTGCGGCAAGGCCGGGCGACGCTGATCGACCTGGGCCGGGGTTTCGCCTGGCTGGACACCGGAACCCAGGAGTCGCTGCTGGAGGCCGGCCAGTACATACAGGTGCTCGAGCACCGGCAGGGGGTGCGGATCGCCTGCCTGGAGGAGATCGCGCTGCGGATGGGCTTCATTGACGCTGATGCCTGCTACGCGCTGGGACAGTCCATGGCCTCCTCGGGCTACGGCCAGTACGTCATGGAGGTCGCCCGCTCCCCCCTGTAGAGGGGTCCCCGTAGAGCGTCTCAGGACAGCTGGCGCCGGGCCATCTCCTCCAGGCGCCGCACCCGGTCGGCGATGGGCGGGTGAGTGGAAAACAACCGCGCCGCGCCATCACCCGGCCGGAACGGATTGGCGATCATCAGGTGGGATTGCGCGGCCACTGCGGGCTCGGGACTCAGCGGCGCCGCCTGGGTGCCGTACTCCAGCTTGCGCAGGGCGCTGGCCAGCGCCAGCGGGTCACCAGTGAGGGCCGCCCCGGAGGCGTCCGCCTGGTACTCCCGTGACCGGCTTACCGCCATCTGCACAATACCGGCCGCGATCGGGCCGAGCAGCGTGATGAACAGCAGCGCGATCGGGTTCGGGCGATCGTCGTCGCCGCCGAAGAGCCCCGCGAAGATCGCCATGTTGGATATCGCCGTCACCATTCCGGCCAGCGCACCGGCGACGGAGGAGATGAGGATGTCCCGGTTGTACACATGCGAGAGCTCGTGGCCGAGTACTCCGCGCAGCTCGCGCTCGTTGAGCAGCGCGAGAATGCCGACGGTGCAGCACACTGCGGCGTGCCGGGGATTGCGGCCGGTGGCGAAGGCGTTGGGGGCCTGCGTCGGGCTGATATAGAGCTGCGGCATGGGCTGGCGCGCGTCAGTGGCTAGCTCACGCACGATCCGATACATCATCGGCTGCTCGGGCTCGGAAACCGGGCGGGCGTGCATCGCCCGCAGCGCCAGCTTGTCGGAATTGAAGTAGGCATAGGCGTTCATCCCCAGCGCGAGCACCAGCGCGATGAACACCCCATTGCGGCCGCCGAAGAACGCACCGATCAGCACCACCAGTGCCGAGAGCCCGCCCAGTAACAGCGCGGTCTTCAGCCCGTTGAGGTGGTTGTGCACGGTGGTTCAGCCTCCCGTTGAGTCCGGGTTCTCGCCTGTTCAACGTGCTGGCTGGATGCGGGGTTCCACGGGTAACGACACACAGTGCGCATTAACGCGACATGCCGGAGATTTCCCGCAGCCAGATGGCGACTTCGGCGGTTTGGTCGAACGTGGTGTGCGCCGGCTGGCTGATCAGCCAGGCTCCGCTGGGATCCTGGATCGCGAGCAGATGATCGGCGATGGCGCTCGCCAGGCCGGCTCCGCGGGGGTCTGCGGTGATCTCGCTGAGGACAGCGGCTCCCCAGGCCACCTGGTGACTGGCGGGGCTCGAGCGAAGATCACCTTCGCAGGACAAGACGAAGTCGAGGTAGCCGCACGCCGCCCGCAGATGGTCCGCGTTCCGTGTCGCCTGGAAGAGCTTGGCGAGGAACGCGATGGGGTAGCCGATCATGAAATACGCCTGGTCCGGCTGGTGCGCGCTGACCACGTGGAACGCGGCCGCGTCGTCGGGGAACTCCCGGACGAGCGAGCCGGCGCGATCCCGGCGCAGGAACAGGCCCGAACGCGGATCCGGCTGCATCTCCAGCAGCCATGCCAGCCAGCGACCGGCGCCCTCAGCCCGCTGGATGTCACCGAAGAACAGGCAAAGCAGTCCCAGATGAGCGGTGGTGAGGGCGTCGGTTGTCTCCCCCTTACCGCCAGACCGCGCCGCACGGCCGGTGAAGAAACCTCCCCTCGCTCGATCATGGTACGACCGCAGGTAGTCCCAGGCTGGGTAGGCGACATCGAAGCGGCCCATCCGCTGCGCGGTCATCGCGAGCCAGCCATTCGGGTACGCCCAGTACTCGGTGAAGGCCGGATTGCCACTCTTGTGGTTCTCGGCGGTGGTGAAATCGTGGTCGGCGCGCATGAACCTGCGCTGGATGAACGCCAGCAGCCGTGCCGCGTCCCGGGTCCGGCCAACCAGCTGGAACAGGTACGGGGACTTGTAGTAGCACGCCAGATCGTCGGCCTGCGGGCCGTAGGAGCCGTCCTCGCGCAGCTGAGCCGCTAACCACTCGACGGCCCGGTCAGCGGCGAGCTCAAACCGCGTCATGACCGTCTCCTCCCGCCCGGGTAGTCCGACCGTAGCGGGCTTCGGCGCGACACACTGGGCCGCGACACACTGGGCTTGGGGGCGCGACATGCCAGGGTGGGGATCAGAGGCGCAGCTCCAGGGTGCAGCATCGAGGGCCACCGCCGGCCCGGCGGAGCACCGAGATGTCCACGAAGACCGGCTCGAAGCCCAGGGCGGCCAGGGCCCGGCCGAGATCGGCCGCTTCCCGGGGCAGGACCACGGAGCGGCCGTCAGAGACGCCGTTGAGGCCCAGGCATGCCGCGTCGGCCGCGGTGGCGATGATCGCGTCGGGGAACAGGCGGGTGAGCACCTGGCGGGAGCCGGATGAGAAAGCTGGCGGGTAGTAGGCGACCAGTGGAGCGGACGGGGAGTCGTCGAGAACCAGCAGGCAGGTGTCGAGGTGGTAGTAGTAGGGATCGACCAGCTGGAGTGAGACCACAGGCACGCCCAGAACCTCCTGGGCCTCAAGGTGCGCGGCCGGCTCGGTGCGGAATCCGGTCCCGGCGAGCAGCAGGGAACCGGTCCACATGAGGTCACCGGCACCCTCGTTGATAGCGGCGGGCATCACCACGTCCGGCGCGCCGTGCCCGGCGAACCAGCGCTGGTAGTGCTCCGCCTCGGCGGCCCGCTCGGCGTTGCGGAACCGGGCGCCCAGCACGGCGCCATCGATCACGGTGCCGGCGTTGGCCGCGAACACCATGTCCGGCAGGCCGGGCTCGGGATCGATCAGCTCGACGGTGTGCCCGAGCGCCCGGTGAGTGTCCACGACCGCCTGCCATTGGGCCATCGCCCGCGCGGTGTCCACTGATCGGCTGGGATCCATCCAGGGGTTGATCCGGTAGCTCACCGTGAAGTACCGGGGCGCGCACATCAGATAGCGGCGGGTGGTCCGCGACCGCAGCGGGCTCACAAGCTTCAGCGCTGACGACATGATCAGATGCTAGATACCCGCCTGAGCGGGATTCAATGTCGCTTGATTGTGATTTTACCAACAGAATGTTGCGTATGGATTCGATTGACCAGCTGATCGTGGCGCGGCTGGTGGCCAACTCCCGGGCCAGTTACACGGAGATCGGCGGCGTTGTCGGGCTCTCCGCGCCCGCCGTGAAACGCCGGGTGGACAAGCTGCTGGCGGCGGGCGTGCTCCGCGGCTTCACCGCAGTGGTGGATCCCAGCGCGCTGG
>DASTBN010000057.1:0-2627 GCA_035712045.1 Pseudonocardiaceae bacterium | reverse complement strand
GCAAGAGCAGCACCGGCCGGGGTGGGACATCGGGGTCGGCGGGTGCGGTGCGTTCCCACAGGTACGGTCCATCCCGCATGCCGCGCGCTGGTTGGATGCCGGTGGCTTCGAGCAGTTGCCGAACAAACTCGCCCCGCTCAGCGGCATGATCATCGAGGGTCTTGTTAGACCACTTCCGGGACACCAGGACCCGGCGCCCGGCGATGCCGAGGTGTTCGGGCTGATGGGCTTTGCCCTTGCAGCGTCCTGGCGTCATGGAGCAGCGGGCGCCTTTGGGCTGGACGCCATAAAGGAGCCAGATCGGGCAGCGCGGCGAGCAGGGGGTGATCTGTAGTTCGGCGTGGAGCCGGTGTGCGTGCTCGCGCTGGGCGTTGGTGGCGTGCTCACCGAGACCGGCGGCCTGGTCTATCGATTTCGTTAAGTATTTCGTGAGGTACCCGATGTGCCTGCCTGCTTCTTCGGTGCCGCCGAGGATGCCCTTGACGTGTACCTGGGTACCGAAGCGCACGACGTGGGCGGGTTCGGTGAGGTCTTCGCAGGCTTGTTCCCAGGTGGGCAGGGGGTCACCGCTGGTGGGGTCGGTGAACGCTTTGGCCCGGCTGTCCCAGATCGGTAGCCGGTCGCCGTGGTAGATGGGCTGGTCGTGTGGGGGCCACCAGACTTGGTGATAGGTGGCTGCGGTGATCGCCCGGAGCTCGGTGCGGGGGATGGTGCCCCGGATGGCGGCGTGGAAGTGCGGGGTGCCGCGTTTCTGGGGTTCGACGGTGCCGAAGTACTGCACGTCCCACCCAACGCAGCGGCGGGTGTTCTGCCAGAACCGGTCGAGCAGGGCGGGGAAGTGAATGGCGTCCCGGGCGGCGCAGCGGTAGTCGTAGGTCTGCGGGTCTATAGCCGCGCCCTGGGCGTCGACCCGTCCATAGGAATCCAGCGTGAGGGTGAGGAACGTGGAGGGCCGGTAGCGACCGGCGAACACCTGGCCCAGGGTGCGGTGCTCGATCGGGCGGCGGGGCAGATCGGGGGCGTCTTGGCGGCGGCGGGTGGAGCGCTTGAGCGGTTTGGGCGGGGCCTCCAGCGGGGTGAGTCGTCCGCGTACTCCCAGCGCCCGGAGCTCGGTATCGAGCTCGGCCACCGAGTCGGCGATCTGCTCACACGCCGTGTAGTCGCCGTGGGCTGGCAGTGGGCGTAGGCGGCCACGAGATCGGCCCGGGCGCCCATGAGTGCGGTGTGCTCGTCGGTGAGTGCGGCCCGGTCGGTGGTGGGTTCGGTCTCGAGGTGCCAGCCCTGGCGGCATTGGGCCATCCGCAGCCGGCGGGCTTTCTGCGCGCAGGGCGAGCACTGGTCCTCGCGGGTGGATCCGCAGGCGACGGGCACGACATCGACCCGGCCGGTGGTGGTGTCGATCCGGCGCATGGCCACCGGCCGCAGACAGACCCCGTGCCGTTCGGCGATGGCCTGCACGACATCCGTGGTGAGCGGGAGCGCCGCCCGCGCGGCCCGGGTCATCCGCGCGGCATCGACGGTGCTGGGTTCGGAGGCAGGCATCAGAGGGTCGCTTCCTCGGTGAGTTGTCCTGGGGTGGCGAGATGGCACAGGGTCGCCAGCGGCAGGACTGCGCTGGCACCGGGTGCGAGATCCGCGCCCGGGCCACGGCGGGTGAGGCGCATGCCGCCATAGACCCGGACCGCGACACCGCCGGGGAGCAGCCCGGTCACGGACAGATGCACCGAATCACCATCAGAGGAGCGCCAGGTGTGGGCGGTGACCTCGGCGAGGGTGTCGGCCCAGGCGAGCAGTCCCTGGGCCAGGGCGGCTGGCCCGCGGTGAGGCAGCTGCACGGTCACCGGTGGCCCGGGCGGGCTGGCCTCGACGCGGACCGAGGCGATCTCAGGGAGCTCGAATTCGGCCAGGTGCGTACCGATCGCCGCGAGCAAGTCAGTCGTGCTGGTCATGCGGCGCCTCCGCAAGTTGAGCCGGTCGGGCTGGTGGGCGGACTGGGGAAGGGCAGCACAGCTGTGTGGTGATTGATGGGGCCGGTAACGAAGGTTTCGAGGTCTTTGATCGTGTTGTCCGGAACCCATCCGGCGCGGATGCGCAGGGGTTCACGGATTCCCTCGCCGAAGACGTACCCCACACCGGCCTCGGTTTCGGTGATCCGGTTGGCCCAGGCGCCCCGCTCGTAGGCCTGATCCCCAAGCACCATCCCCACGTGGCTCTTGCTCGAGACGCGCAGGCAAATACGGCGGGGAAACAGCTCCCGGACGGGAACGGTGTCCTTGGTCGGTTCCTGGACATAACCGCGCACGGTGAAACCCAGCGCCCGGCCTTGGGTGGTGAGCAGCGCGATTCTTTCGCTGATTGCCTCGCGGGTTTTGCGGTCGGTGTAGCGAGTCAGCGCGGCGATTTCGTCGAATTCCAGCAACTCAAGTGGGTGCTCGGGGGTGATCGGCACGACGCGCACCCGCCCGGCGAAGATGGCTTTGCGCGCGGCCATACCGCCGATGAGGTCGTCGAGCAGCGTGAGGGCGTCAGTGCCGGTGACGGCGTAGCGGTGGAAGATCCGACGTCCGTAGGCCAGTTCCATGCCTTTGGGATCGATCCCGGACACCCGCACCAGGCGATCGCGGATC
>DASTBN010000056.1:0-2178 GCA_035712045.1 Pseudonocardiaceae bacterium | reverse complement strand
GGCACGACCGTCGCAGAGGTACGGATACCGACACCGGCATCAAAGCGTCACTAGCGTCGCCGCTATTTCGACCGCTTCTTCGCTGACCGTTTCGGCGGTGCGACGACGCGGTGGCGGGTGTCGAGCGGTAAGAGTTGAGTGGCGAGCCGATCCAAGTCCGGGTCAGGGCCGAGTTCCCGGTTGTCGAACTGAAGCTCTATGAGATTTCGACCTAGCGAGTCGAAGATCATGAGTGCAGCGCGCATGGCTTTTGTCTGATGCTTCTTCGCAGCGAAGTATTGGCGATTTCATCGTGAACCTCTTGCACGTCCTGTCCGCGTCCGAGGGGTCAAGTCCTCGGCGCCCTGTAAATCGGTAGTCCGTTGATCATGCGGCGGCCGCTTTCCGGCGGCGGGTGCGCTGTTCGTTGGTGGCTGGTGGTGGGTCGAGTCCGAGTTCGGCTCGTAGTAGTCGCAGCTGGTGGCGTTCCAGGTCGCTGATCGACACGCGGCACCAACGGTCGGCGGTGCGGATCATGGTGGCGAAGACCAGTTTCATGGTGGCCTTCTCGTCCATCAGCCGGGGGATCACCTTGGTGCGGCGGCGTTCCTCGACGAAGGACCGCTCGGCGAGGTTGGTACCAGGTATGAAAGACGGCGGTGTCGCTGTTGCCCAATGACCGGCGGACCGCTTGGAGGCGGGTGGTCGGGGAGTACGGTGCGACCGTCCGGGACAAGGGGCACTGGGAGCAAACGCGGCGGGTAGGCCGGTGTTGGACGTTGGGCTGCGAGCCCGTGTTAGTAGGTGGCCGCCCCTGCGACTTGCCCGGATGCGCTGCGAGCGCGAATCCGTAGGTGTCGTTTGCCCGCCCGCTCCCGTTCGTTGACGTCGACTGGATACGGAGGACGGGATGCGACGGCGATGTTTTGGTTTGGACGTGCACCGGGATTTCGCTCAGGTGGCGATCTGGGAGAACGGGGTGGTTGAGCAGGCTGGTCAGGTCGCGACCACGGTCGATGAGCTCGGGATGTTCGCGGACAGCCTTGGTGCTGGCGATGAGGTGGCGCTGGAGGCGACCGGCAATAGCTGGGCGGTGGCGAGCGTGTTGGCCCGCCGTGGCGTGCGGGTGGTGGTGTCCAACCCGTATAAGACACGGGCGATCGCCGAGGCCAAGGTGAAGACGGACAAGATCGACGCTGCGGTGCTGGCCGAGTTGTTGGCGGCGAATTTCCTACCGGCGGTGTGGATGCCGGATGAGGGGACACACCTGCTACGTCGGCTGGTGGTGCGCCGCACGCACCTGGTCCGCCAGCGGACCGGGGTCAAGAACCAGGTCCAGGCGGTGCTGCACCGCAACCTGATCCCACGCTGCCCGGCGGCGGACCTGTTCGGTCACAAAGGCCGGACGTGGCTGGCCGCACAAGACCTACCCGCCGATGAGAGGCAGGCCGTGACCGGGCTGCTGCGTCAGCTTGATTTCTTCGGTGAGGAACTTCGCGAGGTCGATCGGCAGTTCGGCACCGAAGCCCTGGCCCGTCCCGAGGTGCGTCGGTTGATGACCATCCCCGGCGTGGATGCCACGGTCGCACTGTCGATCGTGGCTGCGGTCGGCGACTTCCACCGGTTCTCCTCGCCGGAGAAGCTGGTGGCCTACCTCGGTCTCAACCCTCGGGTGCGCCAGTCCGGTGGCCAGCCCGCATCGCACGGCCGGATCACCAAACAGGGTCGTGCCCATGCCCGCGGGATGCTGGTCGAGGCCGCTTGGGTCGCGGTGAAAAGCCCGGGACCGCTACGCGCGTTCTTCACTCGCATCCGGGCCCGGCGCGGTATGCAGATCGCGGTCGTGGCCACCGCCCGCAAGCTCGCCGTGCTGTGCTGGCATCTCATTGTCCACGACACCGACTACGCGTTCGCCCGGCCATCCCTGGTCGCCCAAAAGCAACGGGCACTCGAGCTACGAGCCGGGCTGCCGGCCCGACGCGGCCAACGCGGTTCGGCGGCCGCCTACAACAGCAAGTCGGTCCGACGCCGCGAACGCCAGCTCGCCGAGCAAGCCGAGACCGCCTACCAAACCCTGATCGCCCGATGGCAACCCAGGCCGTCGACGATCACCAGCAGGACGGGCGGGGCCGCCAGCACCGGGGCGCGACTCTTGCAGCCCACGCAGGGCTAAAGCGGCGCGACAAGACTTCCAGCCCC
>DASTBN010000055.1:0-7166 GCA_035712045.1 Pseudonocardiaceae bacterium | reverse complement strand
GGTCGCAGCCTTTAGCGGCATTGGTCCGTGACAGAGCTTGTGGAGGAGAAAAGAGACGCGCAATGGAAACCATGGGGATCGCGGGTGACGATGTCACCGCATCCCTGGGATGCACCAGATGACGTGGGGTGGGGTCTGTTTCAGCGGCATTCCGGGCTGTGCGGCCCCGTTCCTGCGGCGGTCCGGTCCTTCGCCCCCGGGGGCGAAGGACCGGCATTTTCAGATGCGTTCCCGCTGGGCTACGGTGCGCGAGTTAGCCAGCGGGCGGACCGCTCGTCGCTCCGGGGCGTCCGGTGAGGGTGAGCGGTACGTGACCATCGGTCGCTCAGGGTGAAATCGCCCGCTCAGCGCTCCCAGGCTTCGCGTTAGCGTGGAAGGTTTGACGACAGCCAACTAACGGGGTGAACTTAGACAAGTGCCGCTGAAGGCGGGCTCCGAGGGGCCTCTACGTCACTCGGAACCCGCCTCTGCGGTGCAACTAGCTAGCTATGGCTCCGGAAGATCATTTCGATCGCTGGGGCTGCTAACTGGCCGATCACGACCAGGGCCCTGGCAGCCGTTTCAATGACCAGGGTCCTGGTCTGCGACGGGGCCTCCCGCTTCGCGTCGGGCTCCGTGCGGTTCCTGCTGTGTCGCCCCATGGTTCTGGCACCTCCCTCTTCTGTGTTTTCCCGCCCCCGGGGAACGGGAAAGAGTCGAAGGAGTGAAGGTGCGACGAACCACGAACCAACACAGCCGAGAATAAGTGGCCGCAGCGGCTAGCGGAGTGGGATGCGCTGATTGGGCCTGCCGCTACGGTGAACGGTCCAAGCTGACTGGTCCGCCCGTTCGCTAGTAACGATGCGTCACCCGTGAGGGTGCTTCGCTCACCGTGGGGCGCGGCGGGTACCAGCATGCGAGTCTGGGCATCCCGACCGGAAGGCTCAGCCGACCAGCGTCAGGGGCCTGTTGCCGAGCCGGTCATGAAGGAGGTCGTCGAGCAGTGCGGGCAGCTTGGCTGGCAGGAGCTTGTCTTGGCAGTCCCGGAGTTCGGCGGCGGTCCACCAGCGGCGTTCGATCAGCCCGGCCTCGTTCTCGGTGGGCTTGAGCGGGAGCTGGGCCAGGGTGCTGGGGGTGCAGCCGAGGAATGGACCCGACTGCTGAGGCGTGCTCAACGTCATCGTTGAGATCGACCGATGCCGTGCAGCGCAGCGAAGAGGTCTATTTCCCGGCATAGGTGGAGGGAATCCGGCTGTGGGGTCTTGATCCAGATGATCGGCCCGCGTGGGGTGCGGGTGGGAGGGAGTAGCACCACGCCGGTGAGCTCATGGGTCCGCTCAGGCCAGGGCAGCTGTAGCCCGTATCTCTCCCCGGTGAGCACGATGTAGCGCTCGGGGGCGCAGGGGTCAGCCAGTACCGGCGGGGCGCATCGTCGCTGGTTGAGAATCGAGGTCACTCTGGAACCCAACGGGGAGGGGATCATCAGGGCTGACACATCATGGTCCAGGCTCAGCCGCACCTGGCCGTTGTGCACAGTCACCGGCCAGCCCCACTGCTGGTAGGTGAGCCCATTCAGGGGTGGCTCTACCGTGTCCGGAGGATCCAGTGCGCGGCTAAGAAGCCCCTCTGCGAAGGTGGCGTGGCGGAGGACGCACCTTGTGCAGGGCATGCCCTCGCCTGGGTTGACGGTCTCGATGTCACCGGGTATCAGGACCTCGCGGCATAGCGCGACGAGTGCGCTTGCCTCCGCGAGGGCGGGGCGCGCCACCATATGCACGGTGCGGGAGGTTTCCCCGGCGATCCCCTGCGGTAACGGACCAGTAACATGAGCCCGGTCTCGGCCAGAGCGGCAGGGCTGGTGGTTAGCCGGTCATTGGCTGGTCGCGGCATAGTCGCCTTTCTCATCAATGGGCAAGCTGGTGACCGGCTGGCCGTCGGGAGTCGAGCATCGGGGGCACGCTCACTCAACCGATGGCCAGCCGGCGACTTAGTAGTACGTAGCGGGATTTGGCCGATGTAGCTCGGCTAATCCCTACTGGTGGAAGACATGGGCTTGCAGGAACCTGTAGGGCTGGAGCAGCCAGAAACTCGCTTGCAGGAGCACCCGGCAGCGGCTGCGGCGCACCGCGAAGATGGCGCTCGGCGCTCGGCACGAGCTGCACCGGCTCCGCTTATCCACAGGGTGCGCAGCGAGTAACGCGTCCAGCGCCGCGCTCGCCCGGCTACCGACCGCGCTGACTTCGCTACCGGGTTCGGACTCCGTCGCGACTCGCATCGTGCTGCGCAGCACCTCACGGAGCCGGCCGTAGGTGAGCTGATGCGCGCTGAGCGGTGAGTTCGCGACCTTGGACGTCGATGACACGCACCGAACTGTGTACCAGCGGGGTTTCTAGCGCTCGTCTTTATGCGTGTCTGCATAAGGGGGAGCGGGGCCTGAATCGACCAGTACAGTTCACGAGGCTGGTCGAGGCGATCGAACGCTGGTCAGGAGGGGGGAAGGCGAGAGATGGTCACCGATGGCCCTGGCGTCGCCGTCGCGGTCCTTCTCACGCCGCAGGGCCTCAACGCTGTCGCCGCTGGCGCGACCGGAACGATCATTCGGCTGATCCGCCAGGCCAGGGGGTGGAACCAGCAAGAGCTCGCCGACCGTGCGGGTTACTCCCAGGCCACCATCTCTCGCCTGGAGCGCGGGATGAGCCGCGCGGTACGGGACACCGCTGTGCTGACCGACATCGCCCATACGCTGGATGTGCCACCGGCGGTCCTGGGGGTCGCCAGTGATCCGGAACACCGTCCTATCCTCGACAACGTGGATCGGCGTGGGTTTCTCGGCGGAGCCGCAGGTCTTGCCGTGACGGTGTTGCTGCCACCGGCCGTGATGAGTCCAGGGCGGATCGACGCCGATGACGTTACCCAGTGCTGGTCAGCGCTGCGGCGGCTTTTCGAGATGGACGATTCTCACGGTGGCGCCGCCACATATCAGGTGGCGGAGGAGATGGCCCGGCGGCTCGCCGATGCCGTTCGCCGGGGTACCTACACGTCTTCCGTGGGACGGGAGCTCCAGAACGTCACGGCGGCGACGATGGAACACGCCGGGTGGCTCGCCTATGACGCACGGTTGCCGCACAAGGCACGGTATTGGTGGCTGGAAACATGCCATCTCACTGACCTGGCAGGGGTCCCCGACGCCCGGATCACCGCCTTGGCCTCAATGGCCCTGCAAGCCAGTGACACCCCAGGTGGAGGCCAGGAGACCGTGTATCTAGCCCGCGCGGCGCGGGCCACCGCAGGTGATGGCGCGATCCCGATCCTGCTGTTGCTGCTCGCGGCGCGAGAGGCCATCGGGCACGCTCAGGCGGGTGACCGGAACGCCGCTATGTCCGCGTTCGGCCGTTCCCGCGAACTCCTCGACCAGGGACGGCGGGGAGACGAGCCTTTCTGGCTGGATTTCTGGGGGCCAGCTGACCTCGCCTGGCACGAGATATCCGCCGCGCTGGCGACCGGGCAGGGCGCGCTCGCGGAGTCGGCCGCCCGGAGGGCGCTCGCGAGCGTCGATGCTGAGACCTTCCCACGTAACCACGTCTTATACGCCTCTGATCTGGGTTTGATCCTGATCCGGCGTGGCCAGCTCGACGAGGCCATCGCTGTCACCAGCGGTGCCATACAGCGGATCACTACGGCGCGCGGCTCGGGCCGGATCGTCGCCCGCCTGAATCGCACTATTGACCTGCTGGGGCAGCAGAACCACCCGCCGGCGAAGATTTTCGCCACCGCTGCCCGCCGGCTTCTCCTGGCATCACCATGACGCCGGACGCGTCCCGGCCGCGCGGAGTGGACCGCCTCACACTCACGATTTACGGTGCGGACACGAGCGCCGACATGCTCAGCGCCGTCCGTAAACTTTACGCCGAGGTATATGCTGAACCCCCCTACTGCGAGGGAGTGGCGGAGGTGGCGAATTTCACCTCCAGCTGGCCGGAAATGATGGCTCAGCACAATTTTCGGCTCGTGGTGGCACGACGAGCCGATGAGCCCATCGCCTTCGCCCTCGGATATCAGCTCGGGGCTCACACACAATGGTGGGACGGCGCGACGGCACCGCTGTCCCGTGAGATCACCGCCGAGTATCCAGGACGCACATTCGCGATCATCGAGATAGCGGTGCGGCGGCCCTACCGGCAACGCGGAGTAGGTCGCTTGCTGCATACGCACCTCACCGCAGGGCTGGCCGAAAAGCGGATCACGCTGGCTGTGCGCCCAGAGGCTCCGGCTCCTCAGCATGCGTACCGATCGTGGGGTTACCGCGCCGTCGGCCAAGTCCGGCCATTCCCTGACGGCCCCCTCTACAACGTCATGATCAAACAGGTTGGGGCGGAACGGCTTGACGAGTCTCGGCACTGAATGGCCCGCCCTTGTGCATGGTATGCGCATCTGCGGCGACGGGGGTGCTGGCCGGCGCAGCTTCCCTCGGTGGTCCTGACCGAAGCCTTGAGGGGGGAGCATCGCCGGGACTTCCACGCCAACCGGCTGCTCCGAGCCTGTCTCATCCGGGAGGTGGACGAGCTGATGGCCCGTGAGGGTGCGCGGTTGCGCACCCTCACGGGCCGTGCCGGCGCGATTTCCGCGACCGATGCGATCGTCGTGGCGTTCGCGAGCACCGTGCCTGATCCGGTCGTCCTCACCAGCGACCCGCACGATCTCGACTCACTGGCCACGCACACGGCCCGGCCGATCACCGTCGCGAAGCTCTAGCCCGGGTTATCAGGGAGCTAGAGCCGGAAAAGCTTGTCCTGGACCGGTTCGAGTGCGAAGTGAACCGCTCCGAGAACGACCCCTCGCTCCCTGAGGATCGACAGCTCAACGGGTGGAGGAGCGCGGGTTGGCTCGCACGCCCGGTCGAGACGGCTGCGGATGGCGTTGAGAAGGGTGTCACCGGCATGGGCCAATCCGCCGCCGATGACGATCAGAGCGGGGTCGATGACGTGCACCACTTCAGCGATGCCGGCGGCGAGGTCAGCGGCGAGATCGTCGACCCGGGTGACCCCAGACGCGTCCTGGAACAGGGCAGTCGCGGTGGTGCGGTCCTGCTTGCGTAGCCACTTGTTGGCGCGGCCCCAGGGACCGGGTGAGATGTTGGCGATCTCACCGGCCCGACCCATAGCGCCCCGGTGCAGCTGGCCACCGTGGAAGATGCCGAGTCCGATCCGGTGACCGGCCAGGACGTGCACGAAGTCTTCGGCCTGACGAGCCCGTCCCATGCGGTGCTCAGCGACGGCGGCCAGGTTCGCGTCGTTTTCCACCCGGATGACACACCCTGGAGCGGGGAAGAGCTGCCGCAGGTGGCTGCACACATGGTCACCCTCCCAGCCCCGGATAACCTTGCAGACCTGCACGTTCCCGCACTGATCAACAATGCCGGGCAGGCCGGCCGCGACCGCCCAGACATGTTCGGGGGTGAGGGCGGCAGCGTCCAGTACGGTCGCGACGACATGGTCGACCGCGCCGAGCAGGGTTAAGCGGTCCGCGCGGCCGGTGATTGCTATCTCGTACTCCTGCGGTCCCGGATGTTCGACGCCACCTTCGAGATCGGTGACGATCGCGCGCACACTGTGCGCGCCGACGTCGAGCCCCACCACGTGACCCGCGCTGGCGCGGAAGCGGTACAGGACCGGCGGGCGGCCGGTGTTCCGCGGGACCGCGCCGCGCTCCTGGGCCTTCTCGAGGTAACCCTTGCCGATCAGTTCCTTGATCGCTTTCTCTACGGTCGTCCGCGACAGCCCCAGCTCCCGGATGATCATCGGGACCGATTTCGGGCCGTTCCCATACAGCGCCCGCAGCACGCTCGTGGTGTTCGACCGGCCCACATCCGCAGTGCTGGCAGGGGCGTAGTCGCGTCTTGGCATGTCCGCCACCACTCAACCTCCAGGACATCTGCTGAAGACATCAGCATAACTACTAGACGATGACTGGGTTTCCACTTAGTCTTTTGCTAGAGACTTCTGCATAAGAAGAACGATGAGGGGTCGCCATGGCAACACGGGCACGGCCAGTGCGAGTCGCGGTGCTCGGCGCTGGAATCCGGGGAACCGAGTTCGCGCGGCACATCCGCCGCAGCGGTGGGATCGTGGTCGCGCTCGCCGAACCGGACCAAACCCGGCGGGACCGGCTGGGCGCCGAACACGCCGTACCCCCGGAGTCGCGGTATGACGACTGGCGCCGGCTGGCGGAGCGTGGCCCGGGGCACGCGGACGCTGTGGTGATCACAACTCAGGACGCCGAGCATGCCGGTCCGTGTGAGCGGTTCGCCGAACTCGGATATCACATCCTGTGCGAGAAGCCCATGGCGCCCACCGAGCCGGACGCCGCGCGCATGGCCGCCGCGGTCGAACGGGCCGGCGTGCTCTTCGCGGTGTGCCACACCCTGCGTTACCGGCGCTACACCCGGGTGTTGACCGAGCTGCTCGCCAGCGGGCGGATCGGGCGGGTGATGTCCGTGCAACACCTCGAACCCGTGGGCTGGTGGCACTTCGCGCATTCCTACGTGCGCGGCAACTGGCGCAGGGAAGGGCTGTCCTCGTCGCTGCTGATGGCCAAGTGCTGCCATGACCTGGACTGGCTCGGTTACGTCATCGGCTCCCGCCCACGGCGAGTGGCCTCGTTCGGGCGGCTCAGCCACTTCCGGGCGGAGCAGCGACCAGCCGGGGCGGCGGACCGGTGCCAGGACTGCGCGGCCGAGCCCGGCTGCCCGTACTCCGCGACGCGGCTCTACCGGCAATGCCTCGGTGACCCGCCACTGGAGCATTGGCCCCTCGGAGTCCTCACCCCGGTCGCCACCGAGCGGGCGCTCGCCCTCGCCCTGGCCGAAGGCCCCTATGGCCGCTGCGTCTACGGCTGCGACAACGACGTCGTCGACCACCAGGTTGTCGCCCTGGATTACGACAACGGGGTCACCGCCACCCACACCGTGACCGCGTTCACCGAGATGACAGAACGCAAGACCAGGATCTTCGGTACTCACGGCCGCATCGACGGCGATGGGTACCAGCTGAGCGTGTACGACTTTCGCGTCGGCCTCAGGGCCGCGTCCGAGACCATCACCACCTACCCAGAGCGAGTCGGGCCCCACGGCGACGGCGACCAGGCACTCGTGAACGCCTTCCTGAGCGCCGTCGCGACCGGTGATCCCA
>DASTBN010000054.1:0-11092 GCA_035712045.1 Pseudonocardiaceae bacterium | reverse complement strand
ATCACCCACCTGCCGACCGGTGTCGTGGTGTCCTGCCAGAACGAGAAGTCTCAGATCCAGAACCGGATCAGGGCCACCGAGGTGCTGCGGGCCCGGCTGCAGGCGCTCGCGGAGGAGAAGGCCGAGCAGGAGGCCTCCGAGCAGCGCCGCTCGCAGGTCCGCACGGTGGACCGTTCCGAGCGGGTGCGCACCTACAACTTCCCGGAGAACCGGATCTCCGACCATCGGGTCAACTACAAGGCCTACAACCTGGACGCGCTCCTCGACGGTGACCTCGACGGCGTGCTGGACGCGCTGATCGCCGCTGACCGCGAAGCCCGCCTGCGGCAGGCATGAGCAGGCAACCACTGCGCCTGGCGGTGCTCGAGGCGGAACGGGTCCTCGCCGGTGCCGGGGTGGCGACCCCGCGCGTGGACGCCGAGCTGCTCGCCGCGCATGTCGTGGGTGTGTCCCGGGGTCGGCTGCCGATGGTCCCGCTGGTTGACCTACCCGTTGTCGAGACGCTGCGCGAGCTGGTCGCTCAGCGCGCTGAGCGGGTGCCGTTACAGCACCTCACCGGGACCGCCGCGATGGGATCGATCGAGGTCGCGGTGGGCCCCGGCGTGTTCATCCCGCGCCCGGAAACCGAGGTCATGCTGGCCTGGGGTCTCGCCGCCCTGGAGGGAGTCCGGGAGCCGCTCGTGGTCGATCTGTGCACGGGATCCGGCGCGCTGGCCCTCGCCGTGGCGAACGCCCGGCCCGATGCCCGCGTCCACGCTGTGGAGCGCGACCCCGTGGCGCTGAGCTGGGCGCGGCACAACGCCGAACTGCGGGCGGCTGCGGGCGACACCCCGGTGACGCTCTACACCGGCGACGTCGCCGATCCTGGGCTGCTCGCCGCACTGGACGGGATGGCGCACCTGGTGCTGTGCAACCCGCCTTACGTGCCATTGGGCACGCCGCTGCCGCCTGAGGTGGCCCTGCACGATCCACCGGTCGCGGTGTTCGCTGGTCCCGACGGCCTCGCGGTCATCCCGGACGTAGTGCGTACCGGAACCCGGTTACTGCGCGAAGGCGGCAGCGTCGCCATCGAGCATGACGACTCACACGAGGAAGCGGTCCCCGCGCTGCTGGCCGCCCGGCGGGTACTCACCGATGTGGCCGACCACGCCGACCTCGCTGGACGGCCCCGGTTCGCGACCGCCCGGCGCCGTACAGTGCTGGGCCGGACGGCACCAGCCTATGGAGGTTAGCTCACCGGGGCGGCGACGTGGTGGCGGCTGAGCGTGTCCCGGGCGAAGCCGGCCACCGCCTCCATGCCAGCGGCATTGGGATGTACCGGGGCGGCGGGACTGGCCGGGAGAACGCCCTCGACCCACCGGTCCCTGGGGGGCTGGCAGGCGTCGTGACCCTGCGAGCGGGCGTACGCGTCGACGAGGATCGCGTCGTGGCGGAACGCCTGGGTGTCCAGCACCGCGGTGAGCTGCTGTTGCAGGCCATCCAGGTAGGGCACGTCACCCCGGGACACCGGGAACGTCGGGTAGCACCCGATCGACGGTGGCAGGATCCGCAGATACCCCACCAGCAGCACCGTCGCGTGCGGCGAACGTTGGTGGATCCCCTCCAGCACTTGGGCGAGCTTAGGCCCGACCGCCTCGATGCGGTCGGCGTACACATCGGTGCCGCTGGCTTTGGCCTGGCGCTCACACGGATTGCCCCACGGGTCCCGGATGCTGACCCGGGTGCAGTTCTCGACGATGTCGACGAAGCCGATGTCGTTTCCGGTGATGGTCACCGTGACCAGGTCGGTATCCTCGCGCAGCGCGCTGAACTGCGGCGGGTTGGTGCCCTGCGGCAGGGATTGGCTGGCCGTCATATTGCCGGTCGTGGCACCGCTGCAGGTCACGTCCGTGTAGTCGCTGATGTTCAGCATTTCCGCGAGGCGCGCCGGGTAGTTGTTGGTGGATCGCTGGCAGCCACGCGGATCAGCCCGCTGCTCCTTGATGCCCGGGCCCGCCGCGTAGGAGTCGCCGAGGGCGACGTAGTGCTGAGGCCCCTCGGCGGGCTCCGCTCCCGCGCTGGCGGGGATTCCCGCCAGGCTCAGCGCGGCAGCGGTAGCGGCGAGCCCAGCGGTGGTGAGCAGGGCGCGGCGAAATACGGGCATGTGTGCCTCCGGTGGTTGACCGGACACGGATCGTGCCGTTTCGACCACCGGCTGTCAACGCGACTGGCGACCGCCCACCGCACCGCGGCGGCCTGTCAGCGCCCTGTCATAGGGTTCCTACACTGTGAGCACTGTCTATGACTGCGCGGATCCGGATCGCCGCGCCGCAGGGCTGGCCGCCGCCGCGAGCGCGGTCCGGTCAGAGCAACTCGTGGTGCTACCCACGGACACCGTCTACGGCCTGGGCTGCGACGCGTTCTCCGCCATGGCGGTGCGGGCGCTGCTGTCCGCGAAGGGCCGGGGCCGGGACATGCCGGTCCCGGTGCTGGTGGGCTCCTGGTCCACGATGGACGGCCTGGTGCTGGGGGTACCCCCGAGGGCGCGGGCGCTGATCGAGGCGTTCTGGCCCGGCGGGCTGTCCCTGGTGCTGCCCCACGCGCCATCCCTGACCTGGGATCTGGGGGATACCCGGGGCACCGTCATGCTCCGGATGCCGCTGCACCCGGTGGCGCTGGAGCTGCTCCGGGAAGTAGGGCCGATGGCGGTATCCAGCGCTAACCGCTCCGGCCTGCCACCGGCGACCACCGTCGATCAGGCCCGTGAGCAGCTCGCTGACCGGGTCGGGGTGTTCCTTGATGGCGGGCCCTCCAGCGAGTCGGCGTCCACCATCATCGATCTCACCGCCGGTGATCCCGTGCTGCTCCGCGAGGGCGCGGTCAGCGCCGCCGAGATCGGTGAGGTGCTCGGCGTCACCGTCCGCCCCGCGTCCTGAGGCTGGCCTCACCACCGGTCCTGACGCCCTGCGGGCTAGCCTGGCCCGCGTGGGAGCGCTCCCCGTGTCTGCAGGCCTGCCGTACCGGGAATACCTGCTCGTCGGCCTGACCACCGCGGCGGTGACTTTCCTGCTCACCGGCCTGGCGCGGATCCTGGCGCTGTCCATCGGCGCGGTGGCCACACCCCGCGAGCGGGACGTGCACCGCGCGCCGATCCCGCGGCTGGGCGGGGTGGCGATGTACGGCGGGATCCTCGGTGGCGTCCTGCTGGCCCACCAGCTGCCGGTGCTGCGCCGCTCTTTCGAGTTCTCCAGCGACGTCGTGGGCGTGCTGATCGCGGGCGGCATCATCATGCTGATCGGCGCGCTGGACGACCGGTTCGAACTGGACTCGCTGACCAAGTTCGCCGGGCAGGTCACCGCAGCCGGGGTACTGGTGCTCTTCGGGGTGCAATGGCTCGTCCTGTGGGTGCCCTGGAACGGCGGGCCCGGTGCGACCGGCTCGACCCTCGTGCTAGGCCAGGACCAGGCGGTGCTGGTCACCGTCGCGCTGGTGGTGGCGCTGATCAACGCGATGAACTTCGTGGACGGGCTGGACGGGCTGGCCGCCGGGATCGGGTTGATCTCCGCGCTCGCGATCGGGGCGTTCTCGCTGCAGTTGCTGAACAGATCCAGTGGCAGTGTGCTGCTCTACCCGCCGGCGCTGTTCGCGGCCCTGGTCGCGGGTGCCTGCCTGGGTTTCCTGCCGCACAACTTCCAGCCAGCGCGGATCTTCATGGGCGATTCCGGGGCGATGCTCATCGGCCTGATGCTGGCCGCCGCCTCCACCAGCGCGTCCGGCAAGATCACTCCCGCCAGCTCCGGAGCCACCGACCTGCTCGCGCTGTTCTCCCCGTTGCTGGTGGTGGCTGCGGTGGTGTTCGTCCCGCTGCTGGATCTGCTGCTCGCGGTGGTGCGACGGACCCGCGCGGGTCGCAGCCCGTTCGCCCCGGACAAGCTGCACCTGCACCACCGGCTGATGGAAGTCGGGCACTCCCACCGCCGCGCGGTGCTGCTGATCTACCTGTGGGCCGCGCTGCTCGCTTTCGGCGCCGTGGCACTGACGTTGTTCGACATCTATGTGGTGGTATGGTCGCTCATCTTGGGCCTGATCATCGCGGTGCTGGGCTCGATGGTTCCGCGATTACCCGCCCGCTGATCCACCGCCGGACCTAGCCGCTGCGCAGGAATCGCAGCTCAACCTGGGTGGGTCGAACACGGGGTGCGACAGGCCGTGTGATAGCTTCTATTTGTCCCACCCGGGGGTGGGATTTCTGGTCAGGCCGGCCCATCGGCAGTGCTCACGATCACGGCTTTGAGCTGTGTCCGCTGCCCCTGGACTGCAAGGAGTGCCTTTGAGCGATGGCGGTGGGCGACGCCATGCGCCCGCTGAGGTAGGTAGTCGTGGATCAGCGCAACGGCCCGGAGCTTACGACACTACTCGGCCTCGGCGCCGCGACCGCGGCGATCCTCGTGGCCGGGCTCGGTCTCGGATGGCTCATCGACTGGGTAGCGGGCACTCTCCCGGCGTTCACCCTGGTCGGCCTGGCACTCGGCATCGTCGCCGCCGGGATCTATATCTACACCAAGTTCAGCGAGTTCCTGAAGCAGTAAGCGCCGCGCGAGTGGCGGCATACCTAATCAGTACCCAATCAGTCCATCGAAAGGGCCCACCGTGACCCAGACGGGACCAGTCCAGTCCAGCCCGGCCCAGCCCGGCCCAGAGACAGCAGGTCAGCCGGTCGTAATCGCCGCACCCGCAGCGGCCGCCAGCCTGCGCCGGGCCGTGCCCATCGCCGCGCTGCTCGGAGCCGCCAGCTTCGTCGTACTCGTGCCAGCGGGCCACCCGGTAGCGGGGGCGTTCTTCTGCGGCGGGCTCGGGCTGGGACTGTTCAACACCGCGCTGGTGCAGCGTTCCGCGGCGCGGTTCGCGGCCCGCGGGGAGGGCAATAAGCGGCGCTTCGCGGCGTCGGTGCTGGCCCGGCTCGCGCTGGTCACCGCGATCGCGGTGGGCCTGGCGTGGGTGATGCGCCCCGATGGCCTGGCCGTGTTCGCCGGCCTGGCCGCCTTCCAGCTGTTGATGATCTTTATCGCGTCAGTTCCGCTGATCAGGGAACTGCGGAGCTCCCGTGCCGAGGTATCCCGTGATGAGTAGGTTCGTTCCCGCCGAGGGTGGCAGCGTCACGGTCGGCGAGCACCCGACCTGGCATGTGCTGGGCCTGACGATCAACGCCGACACCGTGATCTCCACCCTCATCGCCGCGGCCATCGTGCTCGCGTTCGCCTTCTACCTCGCGGCCAAGGCTACCTCGGGGGTGCCCAGCCGGCTGCAGCTGGTCTTCGAGACAGTGACCGGCCAGGTAGAGCGGCAGGTCGAGAGCAATCTCGGCATCCGCACCGCGCCGTTCGTGGTCCCGCTGGCGATCACCTTGTTCTTCTTCATTTTGATCTCGAATTGGCTGGCGGTGCTCCCGCACGCCTGGGAGGAATACGTCCGGCCTCCCACCTCGGACGTCAACCTCACCTTCGCGTTGTCCTTCTTCGTGATCATCCTGGTCTGGATCACCGGGGTCCGCGTCAGGGGCAAGCACTTCTTCACCCACCTCGCCGAGCCCTATCCGGCGATGCTGCCGCTGAATATCATCGAAGAGCTGACCAGGCCGATCACCCTGTCGCTGCGGTTGTTCGGCAACATCCTGGCGGGCACCGTCATGGTCAGCGTCCTGTCGCTGCTGCCAGCCGTCGTGCAATGGCTGCCCACCTCGGCCTGGAAACTGTTCGACCTGTTCATCGGCCTGCTCCAGGCGTTGATCTTCTCGCTGCTGACGATCCTCTACTTCGGCTTCGCGGCGGGTGGGCAGGAGGAGGGGGCCCACTGACGGTTTCTCCGGCGGCCTTCCAGCATCCACGGCATTCATCAGCTCAAACACATCAGCTTCCCGGACAACTCTTCAGGACAAGAGGTCACGACATGAGTCTTTCTGCACTTCTCCTCGCCCAGCCAGCGGCCGGCCCGACCGGATCGGTCTCGCTGGCCGGCGCCTTCATCGGCGGCGGAATCGCGCTGGGCGGCGGGGCGATCGGCGCGGCGATCGGCGATGGCCTCGCCGGTGCCGCCACCGTCAACGGCGTCGCCCGCCAACCCGAAGCGCAGAGCCGGTTGTTCACCATCTTCTTCCTGACGGTGGGCCTGGTCGAGGCGATGTACTTCATCAATCTCGCCTTCATGGCGGTATTCGTCTTCGTGCTCGCCAAGTAGGGCGCCTGGAAATCGGGGATGGTGTTCATGAGTTACTACCACCTGGCCGAAGCGGGGGGCGGCGGCAATCTCTTCCTGATCCCCAACGCGACGTTCTTCGTCGAGCTGGTGATCTTCCTGGTGGTCCTCGGTGTACTGTGGCGCTACGCGGTGCCGCCGGTGAAGCGTGCGATGGACGAGCGCCAGGCCATGGTCCGCCGGCAGATCGAGGAGTCTCAGCAGGCTAGCAAGCGCCTCGCTGAGGCCGAGGCCCGCTACTCCCAGGCGCTCACCGAGGCGCGCGTCGAAGCGGCCAAGATCCGCGAGACCGCCCGGGCCGACGCGCAGGAGATCAAGGAAGAGATCCGCCAGCAGGCCGAGCAGGAAGTCGCCCGGATCCGCCAGCGCGGCGAAGAGCAGCTGGCGACCCAGCGCGAGGCGGTGGTCCGCGAGTTGCGGGGTGAGATTGGCACGCTGGCGGTGACCCTCGCCAGCCGGATCGTCGGTGAGTCGGTGGCCGATGACGCCCGGCGGGCTGGCACTGTCGACCGTTTCCTCGATGAGCTGGCGGGCATGGGTAACGATGGCCACCCCAGCGCCAGCAACAGCGACGGGGCTGTCTCCATCCCCGAGCGCCGGTGGGGGCAATGATGCAGCCGGCTAGCAGGGCCGCGCTGGCCGCGGCGCGGGAGCGGCTGGAGAGCCGGATCAGTACCGCGAGCGCGGTGGAGCGCGAGCGTCTCGGTGATGATCTGAGCGCGGTCGCGGCGGTGCTGGTGCGGCAGCCGGTGATCCGGCGGCACCTCGCCGACGCCGCGGCGCCGGAGGGTGCCCGGCGCGCGATGCTCGACACCTTGTTCGGCGGCAAGATCGGCCAGCTGGGCCTGCTGGTCCTGGGTGATGTGGTGAACTCCCGCTGGTCGGCACCGCGGGACCTGGTTGGCGGGCTTGAGGAGCTGGCCTGGCAGTCGCAGCTGGCCCTCGCCGACCGCGACGGTGTCCTCGACGACATCGAAGATGAGCTGTTCCGGTTCGGCCGGATCCTGGCCGCGCAACCACGGCTGGGGAGCCTGCTCGGCGATGAGACCGCGCCTGCCGAGGGACGGGTGGCGCTGCTGAACCGGGTACTGGCCGGGCGCGCCTCCCCGGTCACCCGCCGCCTCCTGGAACACGCCGTCCGGATGCCGCGCCGGCGGGGTATCGACGAGATCATCGGAACGCTCGTGGACCGGGCCGCGGCACGCCGGGAACGGTCGGTGGCCTACGTCACCGCGGCCGGCCCGCTGTCGGTGGCGCAGGAGCGGCGGCTGGTCGACCTGCTCGACCGGATCTACCAGCGCCCGATCTCGCTGAAGATCAGTTTCGATCCCGCCCTGCTGGGGGGGCTGGTGATCCGGGTGGGCGATGAGCTGATCGACGGCAGCGTCGCGGCCCGGCTCGGCCAGGCCCGCCAGTGGATGTCCCGGTGACATCCCCCGACCTCACAATGACCAGACCAGACGAGAGCAGGGACCGATAGCCATGGCGGAGCTGACGATCTCCTCGGAGGAGATCCGGAGCGCGATCGAGAACTACGTCTCCTCCTTCTCCACCACGACCTCCCGGGAAGAGGTCGGCGTGGTCACCTACGCCGGCGATGGCATCGCCCGCGTGGAGGGCCTGCCCTCGGCGATGACCAGCGAGTTGCTGGAGTTCCCCGGCGGTGTGCTGGGGCTGGCGCAGGACCTCTACGAGCGGGAGATCGGCGCGGTCATCCTCGGTGACTTCGGGAGCATCGAAGAGGGCCAGGAGGTTCGGCGCACCGGCCGGGTGCTGTCGGCACCAGTCGGGGAGGGCTTCCTGGGCCGGGTGGTGGACCCGCTGGGCAACCCGCTCGATGGCCTGGGCGAGATCGTCCCCGAGGGGCAGCGGGTCCTGGAGCTGCAAGCGCCTTCGGTGATCAACCGGCAGCCGGTGAAGGAGCCGCTGCAGACCGGCATCAAGGCGATCGACTCGCAGACCCCGATCGGCCGCGGCCAGCGCCAGCTGATCATCGGTGACCGCAAGACCGGCAAGACGGCGGTGTGCATCGACACCATCCTCAACCAGAAGGCCAACTGGGAGTCCGGGGATGAGAACAAGCAGGTGCGCTGCATCTACGTGGCGGTCGGCCAGAAAGGCACCACGATCGCTGCGGTCCGCCAGACCCTGGAGGAGGCCGGCGCGCTGGCCTACACCACCATCGTCGCCGCCCCGGCCTCGGACTCGGCCGGGTTCAAGTACATCGCGCCCTACACCGGCTCGGCGATCGGCCAGCACTGGATGTACCAGGGCAAGCACGTGCTGATCATCTTCGATGATCTGTCCAAGCAGGCCGAGGCCTACCGGGCCATCGCGCTGCTGCTGCGGCGCCCGCCGGGCCGGGAGGCCTACCCGGGGGATGTGTTCTACCTGCACTCCCGGCTGCTGGAACGCAGCGCCAAGCTCTCCGATGAGCTGGGCGGGGGATCGCTGACCGGCCTGCCGATCATCGAGACCAAGGCCAACGACATCTCCGCCTACATCCCGACCAATGTGATTTCCATCACTGATGGCCAGTGCTTCTTCGAGTCCGACCTGTTCAACCAGGGCGTCCGCCCCGCGATCAACGTCGGTGTGTCGGTGTCCCGGGTCGGTGGCAACGCGCAGATCAAGGCCATGAAGTCGGTCGGTGGCACCCTGCGCCTGGAGCTCTCGCAATACCGCGAGCTGGAGGCGTTCGCCGCGTTCGGCGCGGAGAACCTCGATGCCACCTCACGGCGCCAGCTGGAACGCGGCGCCCGGCTGACCGAGTTACTCAAGCAGGCGCAGTACGCGCCGGTGCCGGTCGAGGAGCAGGTCGTGTCGATCTTCCTGGGCACCCGCGGGCACCTCGACGACGTGGCTGTGGCCGACGTGCGGCGCTTCGAATCGGACTTCCTCACCGACCTGCGTCGGCATCATTCCGGCATTCTGGACACTATCCGGGAGTCCAAGCAGTTCAGTGACGACACCGAAGGGCAGGTGGTGGAGGCGGTGCGGGCGTTCAAGAAGCAGTTCACCACCAGCGAGGGCACCGGGCTTGTTGGGCCGGGCACCGAGGCCGAGGCTGAGGCGATGGACGCCGAGGACGTCGAGCGCGAGTCGGTGAAAGTCAACAAGCCCGCTCCGGCGAAGAAGAAGTGACACGATAGATGGCCGCGCAGCTCAGGGTTCTGCGGCGCCGGATCCGGTCGGTGCAGTCCACCAAGAAGATCACTAAAGCGATGGAGCTCATCGCCACCTCGCGGATCGCCCGGGCCCAGGCCCGGGTGGAGGCGTCCAGGCCGTACGCGAAGGAGATCACCAAGGTGCTCTCTGCGCTGGCCACGGCGGCGGGGACGCTGGATCACCCCCTGCTGGTGGAGCGGGCTAACCCGACCCGGGCGGCGATGCTGGTGGTCACCAGCGACCGGGGCCTGTGCGGGGGCTACAACGCCAACCTGCTCCGGGCCGCCGAGGAGCTGCACGCTCTGCTGCGCGATGAGGGCAAGTCGGTCCAGGTGTACACGATCGGCCGCAAGGCCCTCGGGTACTACACCTTCCGCCAGCGGGCGATCGAGCGGTCCTGGACCGGGTTCTCCGAACAACCGTCCTACGAGAACGCGGCCGCGGCGGGCAACGCGCTCGTTCCGGCGTTCCTCGCCGGCGCCGACGACGAGAACGGCGAGCCAGGGCCTGATGGGGTACTCGGCGTGGACGAGCTGCACATCGTCTACACCGAGTTCCGCTCGATGCTCACCCAGACCCCGCAGGCGCGCCGAATCGCGCCCCTGGAGGTTGAGTACGCCGGGGACACCGCAGAGCCCGGCCAGCCTCCCGCGCGGGGCTCGGAGAGCCTGACCCCGCTGTATGAGTTCGAGCCGGACGCCGATGAGCTGCTTGCCCACTTGCTGCCCAAGTACATCAACACCAGGATCTACGCGGCACTGCTGGAGGCCGCGGCATCGGAGCAGGCGGCCCGCCGGCAGGCGATGAAGGCCGCGACGGACAACGCCACCGAGCTGATCCAGGACCTGACTCGGGAAGCCAACCAGGCTCGCCAGGGCCAGATCACCCAGGAGATCAGCGAGATTGTCGGCGGTGCGGAAGCGCTGGCCGCCGCGGGAAGTGATGACTGAAATGACCGCACAATTAGGCGAGACACAGCACTCGCGCGCCGAAGCCGGCACCGGCCGGGTGGTCCGGGTCACCGGGCCCGTGGTGGACGTGGAGTTCCCCGCCGACCAGGTGCCGCGGCTGTACAACGCGCTGACGGTTGAAGTCGAGCTGGAAGCGCTGCGCAAGACGATGACCCTGGAAGTCGCCCAGCACCTCGGTGACAACACCGTGCGCGCCATCGCGATGCAGCCGGCCGATGGCCTGGTGCGGGGCGCGCCGGTGACCGACAGCGGGGCGCCGATCTCGGTGCCGGTCGGTGCCCAGGTGAAGGGCCACGTCTTCAACATGCTGGGCGAATGCCTGGACGCCCCGGGTACCACCTTCACCGGCGAGCGCTGGGGAATCCACCGGGACCCGCCGCCCTTCGACCAGCTCGAGGGCAAGACCGAGATGCTCGAAACCGGGCTGAAAGTCATCGACCTGCTCACCCCGTACGTGCAGGGCGGCAAGATCGGCCTGTTCGGTGGTGCCGGGGTGGGCAAGACCGTGCTCATCCAGGAAATGATCATCCGGGTGGCCCGGAACTTCGGTGGCACCTCGGTGTTCGCCGGTGTCGGGGAGCGCACTCGTGAGGGCAACGACCTCTACCTCGAGATGGAAGAGGCGGACGTTCTCAAGGACACCGCGCTCGTGTTCGGTCAGATGGACGAGCCGCCGGGCACCCGCCTGCGGATCGCGCTCGCCGGTCTGACGATGGCGGAGT
>DASTBN010000053.1:0-3033 GCA_035712045.1 Pseudonocardiaceae bacterium | reverse complement strand
CATCGCCGCCCCACCGCGCCATGCCAAAGCACGAGAGACGCATGGATACTACCGCGATCCGGCGGCTGCACGTTCTCCACGGTGGCCGCCTCGAATCCGACCAACCAGGTGAGATCTACCTGACCAACTCGGTGACGCCCGGCAATGCCCGCCTCGATGACGTACTCGATGCCGCTGCCGCAGCGTGGAGCGCCCACCGCATCGCCATCGGCCACGCCAGCCGACTGCCCACCGAACCGTCGCCCGGCCAGGAGCACATCAGCATCCAGTACTAACCGATCAGTGCACCGCTGCCAGATGCACTTTCAGGGCTGGATGTATCTGCCTGCGCTGCGGCTAAGGTGACGAGGTGATGGTCGTCTACAAGATCACGTATCCGAACGGCAAGATCTACATTGGACAGGATCGAACGGATACGCTGACCTACTTCGGCAGCGCCGACAGTCGACTTATCGAGCGTGACTTCACCCGTGAGCAGCGGCGAGACTTCACAGTCCGCAAGGAAATCTTGTGGGAGTCGGAAACTGCATCCCACTCGGAAGTGAGCCGGGTCGAAATCGGTTTCATTCGCTCCCTGCGGTCAAACGACCCTGCCATCGGGTACAACAGGTGGCCAAAGCTGGCACGCTTGAGCCCGGTCACTGATCGTTTCGACGGGGAGACGCCCGGCGCACCAGCTACCGGTTCCCTTCCAGTGCCGTTCAGGGTCGAAGAACCGGACGTCCCATAGCCGTCCTGCGGCTGACCTGCGGGTACCCGCCGCTGAGCTACTCGGGTGAAGGTACTACATATCGGTACGTCGAGGGTCTTGTTGGACCACTTCCGGGACACGAGCACGCGGCGTCCCGCGATGCCCAGGTGTTCGGGCTGGTGGGCTTTGCCCTTGCAGTGTCCCGGCGTCATGGAGTGCCGGGCGCCTTTGGGCTGAATTCCGTAGAGCAGCCAGATCGGGCAGCGGGGGGAGCATGGTGTGATACGGAGTTCGGCGTGGAGCCGGTGGGCGTGGTCGCGTTGGGCGTCGGTGGCGTGTTGACCGAGTCCGGCGGCCTGGTTGATCGATTTGGTTAGGTATTTTGTGAGGTATCCAATGTGCCGTCCGGTTTCCTCGGTGCCACCGAGAATGCCTTTGACGTGCACTTGCGTTCCGAAGTGGACGACATGCGCGGGCTCAGTCAGATCCGCGCAGGCCTGCTCCCAGGTCGGTAGCGGCGCCCCGGTGTCGGGGTCGGTGAACGCCTTAGCCCGGGTGTCCCACACCGGCACACGGTCCCCGTGGTAGATCAACTGGTCATGAGACGGCCACCACACCTGGTGGTAGGTCGCTGCGGTAATCGCGCGCAGTTCAGCGCGGGGGATGGTGCCGCGGATGGCGGCGTGGAAGTGTGGCGCACCTCGTTTCTGGGGCTCGACCGTGCCGAAGTACTGCACGTCCCACCCGACACAGCGACGAGTGTTCTGCCAGAACCGATCGATCAGGGCTGGGAAGTGGATCGCATCCCGGGCGGCCCGCCGATAGTCATACCGGTCCGGGTCCACTGCCGCGCTGCGGGCGTCGACCCGGCCGTAGCTATCGAGGGTGAGGGTGAGGAAGGTGGAGGGCCGGTAGCGCCCGGCGAACACCTTCCCGAGGGTGCGGTGCTCGATGGGGCGGCGGGGTAGGTCGGGGGCGTCTTGACGGCGCCGGGTCGAGCGCTTGACCGGTTTGGGTGAGGCATCGAGGGGGGTGAGACGCCCGCGTACCCCAGCCGCGCGGAGTTCGCTGTCGAGTCCGGCGACGGACTCGGCGATCTGCTCGCAGGTGAGTTCGTCGCCGCGGGTCTTGCATTCGGTGTAGGCCGCGAGGAGATCGGCCCGGGCGGCCATCAGTTCCTGGTGTTCGTCGCTGGGTGTGGCCCGGTTGGTGGTGGGTTCGGTGTCGAGGTGCCAGCCCTCACGGCATTGGGCCATCCGCAGTCGGCGGCCCTTCTCCGCACACGGACGGCACTGATCGTCCCGGGTGGACCTACACGACACCGGTACCACCTCGACGCGGCCGGTCGTCGTGTCGATTCGGCGCATAGCCAGCGGCCGGACGCAGACGCCGTGCTGCTCGGCCAAGGCCTGGGCGACATCCGCGGTCAGCGGCAGTGCTGCCTGCTGGGCTCGGGTCATCCGCGTGTTGTCGATTGGGGTGGTTTCTGCCGTGCTCATGAAAGGGTGACCTCATCCGCGACCTGGCCGGGAGTGGCGAGGTGGCGCAGGATCGCCAGCGGCACCGTGATGGTGGCAGTGGGCCCGATGTCGCGGCTCAGAGCGATGTCGGTGATCCGCAGTGCCCCGCAGACCCGGACCGCCGTGCCGCCCGGCAGCAGACCGGTGACCGAGAGGTGCAGGAACTCGCCATGGGGGACTCGCCAGGCTTCGGTGATGATCTCGGTGAGGGTGTCGGCCCAAGCCAGTAGCCCTCTGGCGATCACGGCGGATCCGTGGCAGTGCAGTTGAACAGTCACCTGTGGTCCGGAGGTGTAGGTGGCTAGGTGCACGGAGGCAATCGCGGGAAGCTCGAACTCCGCGAGGTGAGCGCCGAGTGCGGTGAGCAGATCAACCATGGTGTTCATGCGGCACCTCCGTGAGTTGAGCCGGTCGGGCCGGTCGGTGGGGTGGGGAAGGGCAGCACGGTGGTGTTGTGGGTGATGGGGCCGGTGACGAACGTTTCGAGTTGTTTGATCGTTTCGTCGGGCACCCAGCCCGCGCGGACGCGCAGCGGTTCGCGGAGGCCTTCCCCGCCGACGACCGGCGTGGTGCGGTGTTTGTGATACGGAGGCCGCAGGCATGCAGCCAGCTGGGGAGCTTGGGCGCGTATACCGTCCACCGCAGCCACCACGAGCGCAGATACCGGCCCGCCCACGCATCGAAGGACCTCAGATTGATCAGCCACCACCCGGCGAGCCCGCCCGCGACCATCCCGGCGGTGGTGACCAGTGATACCCACACCCACCAGTGCCACCAGGCCATGACCGCCACGATGGTCAGGCTGGTTCGCCAGTGCGTGAA
>DASTBN010000052.1:0-7116 GCA_035712045.1 Pseudonocardiaceae bacterium | reverse complement strand
CAAGGAAGTACGACGATTCAAATACGCTGGGAAAGTCAAAACAACGCGGTGAAAAGTGCCGCGCGAAACTTCAGCAGTGTTAGGCAGCGTGTCGATTGCCACAGAATGATCAACGCATGGCCCTCTCGGCGTTGACTGCTTGTGCTTCCGGTGAAATTAAGCGCTCGTTCTGCCCTCCTGGTGGGCCGGGCTCTGTGGCATCTGCGGATAGGCCTCGATAACTGCCCGCAGGAGGCTAACGACCTGCTCCTGTAGCTTCGGCGGAAGGTCAGTAACGCTGTGGGGGACGCGCTCAATGAGTTCACGGTCAGGATCGCTCACATCAATACCAGCCGACTCGGCAGCCTGTACGACTCTGTTGCCTAATTCTGCGACGCGCTGATCACGTCCCACGATGTTGATCTGTGTTGATGGACGATGCCCGGGTGCGGCCGTCTTATCGTTTCCGGTCGCGGAAAGGACGTCTCGATGTCGGTCCAGCCGCGTCCGTGGCCGGAGGTTCCCGAGCAGACCGCGGCGGTGGCCCGGGCGGCGTTCCCGAAGGGGACGTTGGCGATGCGGGTCCACGACGAGTTACCAGGGCTGTTTGCCGACGAACAGTTCACTTCGGCGTTTGGAGTGCGGGGCAAGCCGGGATCTCTCCGGCACAGTTGGCGTTGATCACGGTCCTGCAGTTCGCTGAGAACCTGACCGACCGGCAAGCCGCTGATGCCGTGCGGGGCCGGATCGACTGGAAGTACTGCCTGGGCCTGGAGTTGACTGATCCGGGGTTTGATCACACGGTGCTGACCGGATTCCGGCAGCGGCTGATTGATCACGGACTGGAAGAAAAGATTCTGGATTTGCTGCTGGCCCGGCTCAATGACCTTGGCATGATCAAGGCCAGAGGGCGGCAGCGCACTGATGCCACCCATGTGCTCGCGGCGGTGCGCTCAGTCAACCGGCTGGAGTTCCTCACCGAGACGCTGCGCGCGGCGCTGGAGGCGCTGGCCGCGGCCGCCCTGGGCTGGCTGGCACCGCGGATCGATGCCGAATGGGTGCAGCGGTACGGCGCCCGGGCCGACTCCTACCGGCTCCCCGCAGGGCAGGACAAGCGCACCGCGCTGGCCGTGCAGGCCGGCGTGGATGGGTTTACCCTGCTCGAGGCTGTCCATGCTGATCATGCGCCGGCATGGCTGCGCGAGGTTCCCGCGGTCGTCGTCCTGCGGGCTGTGTGGATCACGCAGTACCACCGCACGGTCACCGAGGGCAGGCAGGAGGTGGCCTGGCGGGAGGAGAAAGATCTCCCGCCCAGCGGAGAACGGATCTGCTCTCCCTATGACACCGATGCCCGATACGCGACCAAGCGCGGCTCCGGCTGGGAAGGCTACAAGGTCCACCTCAGCGAGACCTGCGACGACGCAACCACTACCGGCCTGCCCCACCTCATCACGAACGTCGCCACGACAGACGCCACTGTCACCGACGTGGAGATGCTGGAACGCATCCACACCGGCCTCGAGCGCCGCAACCTGCTACCTGACGAGCACGTCGTGGATGCCGGCTACACCTCCGCCGAGCTGATGGTCAGTACCCGGCGCGCCTTCAATATCACACTGCTGGGCCCCCTACGCCTCGACAACTCCCCGCAGGCCCGGACCAGTAGCGGTTTCGACCGCACCGCGTTCAGCATCGACTGGGACAACCACCGCGTGACCTGCCCACAGGGCGTGACCAACACGATCTGGTCGTCGTGCACCGAACGCGGGCGCCCCTCCATCGTAGTGCGCTTCCCCGCCCCGGCATGTCAGAGGTGTCCGGCGCGTGCGCAGTGCACCTCCTCCACCCGCACCGGCCGCCAGCTCATGCTCCGGCCCCGCGAGACCCACGAGATGGTCGAGCAGGCCCGCGCCGCACAAACCACCCAGGAGTGGAAACAGCGATACGCGATCCGGGCTGGTGTCGAAGGCACGATCCATCAGGCGACCGCCACCACAGGCATTCGCCGCAGCCGCTACCACGGCCTGCCCAAGACACACCTCGCCCACGTCTTCACCGCCACCGCGATCAACCTGATCCGCTTAGATGCCTGGTGGACCCAAACTCCACCCGGCCGGACACGGACCAGCCACCTCGCCACACTCGGTCTCACCCTCGCCGCATAAACAGAAACGACCAAAGAATTAGGCAACAGAGTCCTGTACCGTGCCAAAACTTGGCGTGGGGCCGTTGAGCAGGGGTTTTGCTGGTCGGTTCAGGCTGCTCGCCGGTACTCGTTGATCATGCCGCCGAGGACTCGGTGGCGGCGGATCGGGGCGTTGAGCGTGATCTGGGTGGCGGGGTTGTGGGTTGGCGGGTGTTGGCCCAGGCTCTGATGCGGGCGATGGTCATTGAAGTGACACACGTACTGGCCGAGGACGGTGCGGGCGTGTCGTTCGTGATAGATCAATAATCGGTCGGTGCACTCCTCGCGGACACTGCGGACGAATCGCTCGGCATAGCAGTTCGCCCGCGGGGTCCGGGGAGGGATCTTGACGACGTCGATGCCTTCAGAGGCGAAGAGGGCGTCGAAGGCGTTGGTGAACTTGGCGTCCGGTCGCGGATCAGGAAGCGGAACGAGCTGATCTGCTCACCCAGGCCCATCACCAGGTTACGGGCGACCTGGGTGGTCCAGGCGGCGGTCGGGTGGGCGGTCACACCGAGGAGATGGATCCGGCGGGTGCGTATTTCCATGACAAAAAGGACATAAAGTCGGCGCAGCGTAATGGTGTCGAGGGTGAAGAAGTCGGTGGCCAGCAGCCCTCTGGCCTGAGCCCGCAGGAAGGTTCGCCACCCGGTATCCGCTCGGCGTGGTGCCGGCCCGAGGCGGGCAGCGGCCAGGATCCGGCGGATCGTGCCCGTCCCCACGCGGTGTCCCAGTCCGGCGAGTTCCCCTTGGATACGCTGATAACCCCAGGACGGATTCTCGTGCGCCAGGCGCAGCACCAGGTCACGGACCTCGTCGCCGATGGGTGGGCGGCCGGACCGGTTCGGGTAAGTCCATTTCCTGGCCACCAGGCGGCGGTGCCAGGCCAATAACGTGGCTGGGGTGACGATCCGGTACAGACGCAGCTGGCGGGGGAGCAGACGGGCCAGAGCGGACAGGATCGCCCGGTCCGGCCATCGCAGACCAGGTCGGCGGACTGACGGCGCAGCACCGAGACTTCATGGCGCAGGACCAGGATCTCCACATCCTTAGCGGCAGTGCTGCGGGCGAGCAGCCCGAGCCAGCCGAACACGGTAACCGAGATCAGATACAGCAGTCGAAACAGCATGGTCAGCGATCATGGCCTGGTCACGGGTACCGAGGAAACTCCAGGTCACTGTGCAGGTGACGAGTTTTGGCACGGTACAGGACGAGCTTCGCTGGAAAGCGATCTGTGATAAAAGTACGGTCGAGGGAGTGCATGCCCTTAACGAGAAACACAGGGATTTTCCACTTGTCAGTCAGATCGCTAAACGTATTCACCAGATACGATGTAGAATTGTTCACGCGAAAGAGGACGGTGGGCCGGAAGCTATACCAATGCTCCTGCCCACTTCGTCAGAAGTGCGAAACCTACGGTACGACATAGACGTTGTTCAATACTTAGCCCAAAAGGTTATCATCGCGGGTGCTGAGAGCTGAGGCCGAGTACACGTGTCGAACTTACGGGCGGTGCCAGCTTCAAAGCCTCGGGCGAACGCAGGTTGTCGGCCGTATCTGCCACCACCACGCCACATCAAGGAGGGCGCTAATCTGAGCCAACTCGGGACTTCAACGAGATCATGATTTTCATTATTTTAGAGGCGGTCGCGCGACGATGTCGATTCTCACTGTGCGCCAACATTGCCTCCGCTCCCGAGCTCAATGCCTTCGCCATTGCTGTGGCCGCGTGCCCTCTGTTGGTGCTGCTGTTGTCAGTCGAACTGCTCAACCGTGCTTTGAAACGGCACCGCTTCCAAGCTGCCACATTTCATAGTTCCCGCATTCTGCCGTGATCTCGGCTGTCGCCTGAGCCGCGGTGAAGAAGTCGTCGACCACCGGTGAGGTGCGCGATGCCGCCACCGCGAGGCACACCTGGTCGGGCGCCAGAGCCGGGATGGGCACATAGATGACGTCCGGATGTGAGTAGAACACGGTCGCCGAACGGGCCAGGAATGAGATGCCCCGGCCGGCGGCGACATGCTCGAGCGTCTCGTCCACCCCGCGCACCAGGTACCCGGCGTTAGGGTGCGGGCGCCTGGTGGGCTGCGTGTTCGTGTCGAGGTGCCAGAGCAGCGGCTCGCCGGCCAGGTCGGCCTCGGTGATCTGCTCGCGGCCGGCCAATCGGTGGCCGACGGGCAGCACCGCCACCCGTGGCTCGGTGTATAGCGGGGCGACGCGCAGGCCGGCCTCGTCGATGGGCAGCCGCACGTAGCCGACGTCGATGCGGCCGTCGAGCAGCATCGGGGCCTGGTCGTCCCATTCGATTCGCTGCACGTCCACGATCACGTTCGGGTGCCGGGTGGCGAACTGCCGTACCGCCGGGGTGACCGCGATGCCTGCCCGGAAGCCGACCATTAGCCGTTGGCTGCCGCTCGCGGCCACGGTCACCCGGCGGCGGACCGCGTGCGCGGAGGCCAGCAGTGGGCCAGCGTCGGTCAGCAGTTGCCTGCCGGCGTCGGTCAGCACCACGCCGTGGCTGTCCCTTGTGAACAGCGGGGTGCCGAGATCCTGTTCCAGCGCGCGGATCTGCCGACTGAGCACCGGCTGCGCGATGTGCAGCTCGTCGGCGGCGCGGCCGAAGTGCAACTTGTCGGCGACAACCAAGGTTCTCCTACTGCACTCATCATGGGTCCGCTGAACTGCGACAACTTGTGATTGACAGTCGGGATAGATTTCGTAGCCGCTCACCATCTATCGTGAGGGACCTGAGGTGGGGACCAACTCGGGGACCCCGGGGAGTTCTCCCCACTCCCATCCCCACCCTGCCTCCCCAGGCCGACCAGGCTAAACCATCGCCAGGGACCCAATCCCAGCCGGGCAGAACACCCGCGCGAACCCCCCCAAATCGGGGGTTGGAGCAGCCATCAACCGGGTCCCTCCCCTCCCTCCCGAAGCCCGTCCCCCCTGGGGGGACCGCCGGGGAAGCAACGGGGTCACGGGGGAAGTTTCCCCGGCCCCTTCCCTGCCTCGCTTCCCCCGCCTGACCAGCAACGATATGCCCTGGGGAAGCAAAATCACTCATCCCCAACGCACACAAAATCCCTGAAAACCGGGGTTTGGCGCCTGAACCGCCCACCGCTCCCCCATGATCTTGATCTTTCCCACTAAGTAAATGAGCCTTGGCTAAATTGGGCGCGGGACTGCACATGCGGCGGAAAAATATCGCGTTCTACCGGATTGACAGACGCCTGACGGCATGGACCTACCGACGAGCACCACAGCACACGGAGCGGCTTCGACTACAGCCGCATCGACATCGAACCCAGCCCCCCGCTAAAACCAGCTCCCGGAAAACCCGTCACAACCCGGGCGCCCGACCCGTCACAACCCGGCGCTACCCGTCACAACTGCGTGACGGGTAGCGCGGTGCCCTGTGACGGGTTGATCAGGGTACTGAGCTGCGAGAATGGATAGTGTGACGGGTGTGACGGGTTCGCGATGAACCCGTCACACCCGTCACAAAAAGGGGTGGAATGGGCCGTTACGGTGACTCATCGGGGCTCACGCGCAGCAGCCGCGCGAGCCGGTGGGCGCCCTGAGTGCTGATCGTGGCCGGGAACCGGGCATACACCCTGGCCAGGTGGTAGGCACGGTCCTGCCGGCGCGCGGGGTCAGTGGCCGGGCAGGGGTCGTGCTCACCCCCTCGTGCGGTATCGGTGGTCGGGCTTACGGCCGGGTTGGCACATCACCTCCACAGGGGTCGGAATGCCGGATGGGGGGCGAAGCGCCATGACGCGTCACCAGCGCCAGGGGTTACGGCCGCGCACTCCACCGAGTGACCCGCGTGGGGTGCGTGCGCCCGATCACACCCCCCGCTACCGGCACTCGCGTGCTGCCGGGCGGGTAGCGGGGGCCTCTACCCCGGTAGAGGCCCCGGGTCACGGGCCCTGACCAGCACGGTGGCGGGGGTCGACCCCGCCACCATCCCGCCCGCAGGACTCCCATAACCGGCCGCTTCACAACCGCGCGGTGGGGCGGATCCCCTCACGGTATTACCGGTGAGACGCTGACACCGGGCACAAGGTACGAGACACCATCGCGGCAGCTCACGCCTCCATACTCATGATCAGCTCGCGGTGTCTCGCAGACGATCGTCGATGAGCGGGCCGCTGGGCAGTCGGCGCGCCCGCCGCGCACGGGTCACCCCCTTACACCGAGTGCGTTGCCGAATTACCCTCTATGGGATCAAGGCAGCGCGCTTCGCGCGCCGCCGGGCCGGACCCGCCTCCCGCTCCGCTCCCGGCGGCCCGGCCCCTCACGCCGCGCCTGATGGCTGAAGGCTGTCGCGCTAACTATGGCCGGTGTGGCAGTCCTAGTTAAGGCTCTGTCTTCCTTGCGGTGTCTAGGATTGTCCAGCGTCGTCTACCCACCATTGCGTGCTTCGTCGTTGTGGTTGCGCCATGGCCTTTGGCCGCGCTCGGGTAGGGTCCGATCTGGCGACTTTGTCGACGCAGGCCAGCGCGTTTAGACGTGGCAGCATCGAGGGAGTTGGCTAGGACGGAGGCGATGAGACTAGAAATGCCAGCTCCAATTTTGAGGCTGCTGTGCTATTGATGCCCGGAACTGGGTCGGTGAAATGCTTCGATCCGCACTCAGGTATAGACAAGATCGAGAACACCGATCCCGTGGGGCCCACCGATTGCGATTCCGGCACTGTTCCACTGCAGGCAGGTGAGCGGCTCAACCTGCAAGTAGGTTGGGAGATGAGGATAGTCAAGGTTAAAGATACAGATCGTGCCTTCGTTGCTGGCGCTGGCGAGCCGGGTGCCATCGGGTGACCAGGCCAGCGCGTCCACCCCGGTGGCGTGGCCGGTGAGGGTGGCCAGCTCCTGGCCGGTGGCCGGATTCCACACCCGTACCGTGTCGTCGGTGCTGGCGCTGGCGAGCCGGGTGCCATCGGGTGACCAGGC